>JAOPWA010000607.1 GCA_025965915.1 Dactylosporangium sp.
TCGAGCGCAGCGGTGAGCCACGAGTCTGTTCCGAACCCCCGGACGGCGTTCCACGGTTCCCCTCTGCGTCAGGTGTGACCGGCGCATTTGCTGAGCGCGGCCAGCAGGTCACCGCCGAAACCAACGATCTTCGTGGGCGCCGTGCCATCGATCGTCTCGCAGCCCAGGATGGTGGCTGCGATGCCGACCGAGATGGACTTGCCTGCGACGGTCGGTACTTGGCTTGGACGGCGGCCCATCCGGCGGCAACCGCGATGGCACTCGACGGCGCGCGCCCAAGGGTTGTCGAGGCGGTGTTCTTGGTACTCCAAGTTGCGGCCCGTCACGAGCGTCGCAAGCCCGAGTGCAGCAGGACTGTAGGTAGTTGTGCCACCGCCACGCACGCAACTGGGCGGTTGACCTCTACCTGGTCAGACGTTGCTTCCGTCCGGTGGGTCTCGGCGTTCACGTTCCCGATTGAGCTGAACTGCTCCCGGATGTATACAACCACGATGTTTCCAACGGCCGCACCATTGTATACAGCGGATTGCGTGGTGGCGTCTTTCGGTGCTCGAGCGACAGAGCGCAGGCGGTACGCCGCCTCGGCACCGCGCACGTGAGCGACCATCAACGCCGCGGCGCTATCGCCGTCGCCGCGCGCGAGCGCGTCGATAACCGTCTGTTGCTCAACCCACGAGTCCCCCGCCCTACGGGGTAGCTCGACGGAGTAGACCCAGGCGATCTTGTGGCGCGACTGCGCGATGAAGTGGTTGAGGATCGTGCCGCCTGAGGCCTCGGCGATGAGCAGTCGGCGCGAGCCTCGGTCTCGCAGTGGGCCTGCGGAGTCGGCGCGGACATGGCCAGCTTCCTTGTGAGGGTGGTGGGGAAGAAGTTACGTGACGGAAACCGTTGTATGCAATGCTGCCCTTCAGTGATCCTACTGCAGAGCGGATACGGGCCAGTGCGCGGAGACGTGGTTCTGGACTCCCGGGTCGGGACGATCTCCTGGGGACCTACTATCCAACCCTCCTGGGGACCTACTACCCAACCGGGACAGCCGCCCGGTGATGACGATTAGTTCGGGCCAGAGCGTGTGCATCGACACGATCTCGCACGAGGGTCTGCTCGAGGACCAGGGCCGCGATCCCCGCTCCTTTTTCGCGGCCGCCGGTATCGCTGAGCGGCAGGTGCTCGACGACGTCGTCGACCTGGCCGCCAGCGGCATCGCCCACGATCCCGCCGAGGTCGGACCTCACGTCGTCACCGGGCCCATAGCCATCAGGGGAGCCCGGGCCGGCGACGTCCTCGAGGTCGAGGTACTCGAACTTCTGCAACGCGCTCCATACGGTGTGATCAGCAACCGCCACGGTCGCGGAGCACTTCCCGGCGAACTACCCGCCCGGCCGGCCGGGTGGCTCGACGGCGACCCCGTTCCGCCGGTCTGCCTGATAGCGCACGCCGACGGCGACATGGGATTTCTGCCTGTAGGCGACGGACGCACAATCCGTTTTCCCCTCAACCCCTTCCTCGGCATCATGGGCGTGGCGCCGAACGTGTCGACGCCGGTGCACTCGGTGCCCCCAGGCCGGCACGGCGGAAACCTCGACGTCAACCTCATCGGCGTCGGCGCACGCCTTTTCCTGCCCGTCCAGGTCGACGAAGGTCTCTTCTACGCCGGCGATCCGCATTTCGCCCAGGGCGACGGCGAGGTGGCCCTCACCGCCTTCGAGGCCCCGCTGCGCGCGACACTGCGCCTGACGGTGCACAGCGACGCTCGCGCGCGCAGACTCGCCGCGGCCCTCACCGCGCCGTGGGCGGAGACCAACGACCTACACATCGTGGTCGGCCTCGATGAGGACCTCAACGCCGCGATGCGGGATGCGACCCGCAATGCACTCGCCTTCCTGGCCGAGAGCTGCTCCCTACCGGCTCCAGTAGCGCTGGCCTATCTCAGCGCGGCGGCCGACTTCGAGGTGAGCCAGGTCGTCGATCGGGTGAAGGGAATCCACTGCTGCGTGCGCAAAAGCGATCTGGACGGACTGTGATCCCCAGCCGATGGCAGGGCGGCCTGCTCGTCCTCGGGCCGACCACGGCACCCGATCGGCCTGGGGAAACGAGGAGGTCTGGGCCGTCACGCACCGCGTCCGTCGCCGCGCCCCTCACAAAACTCGGCACCACGACGATGGCCGGGCCAGATGGGAGCGGCACCCTACGCTGGACGTGCGCTCGCAGCAGCCGGTCCGGTTCCACGCAGTCGTTCAGAAGGGATCTGCTATGAGGCTCGCCATGGGTCAAATCGATTCGACGGCCGACAAGGCCGACAACCTCGAAAAGGTGCACCGGATGACGGCTCAAGCCGCGTCGGAGGGCGCACATCTAGTGGTCTTTCCTGAGTACACGATGTACCAGAGCAAGCCACTTGACCTAAGCTCCGTGGCTGCTGCCGAACCGTTGGACGGACCGTTCTGCACGGCGGTTCGAACCCTGGCCGCCGAGCGGCGCGTCGCGATCGCGATCGGTGTCCTCGAGGAGATCCCGGGAGAGGACCGCGCCTACAACACCATCTTCATAGCCGGACCCGACGGCAGTCACGTGACCGAGTACCGCAAGCTTCACCTGTACGACGCCTTCGGTGACCGCGAGTCCGACATTCTCCGGCCGGGTGAACACTGCGGCGCCGTCACGTTCGAGATCGCCGGCGTCACTGTCGGCGTGATGACCTGCTACGACCTGAGGTTCCCGGAGATCGCGCGATCGCTGGCGGATGCAGGTGCCGAGCTGGCGATCCTCCCAGCCTCCTGGACGCCGGGTCCCCGCAAGGAGGACCACTGGGAGGTGCTGACCCGAGCCCGGGCCATCGAGAACACCTACTTCCTCGCGTCTGTCTCCCAGGCGCCCCCGATCTCCACCGGTGGAAGCCTCCTCGTCGACCCGATGGGCACCGTGGTCGGCGAGATTGGGGAGAACGCCGGGGTGGGGACCTACACAGTGGACCCGGCGCGGGTCTCGCAGGTGCGACAGAAGAACCCGTGCCTGGAAAACCGTCGCTTCGCCATCTCGGCCCTCGAAGCGGCGGTCACGCGTTGACCGTCGCCGAAGCGTTGGAGCGCCGGCCTTGGGGCGTGCTCGCCACTCCCTTCACGGCCGACGGCGCGGCGGTAGATTACGACTCCCTCGTCCGGGAGCTGAGGTCGCAGACACGGGCGGGCGCGCGGGGCCTCACGACCCTGGGAGTGTTCGGGGAAGCTGCGTCCTTGACCCTGACGGAGCGCTCCAATGTCCTGCGGCGCGTCGCGACGGAGACGGACCTTCCGTTCGTGGTCGGGTTTCCCGAACGCGGCGCCGACCTGCTGCTCAGAGCCGTCAATACGCTGGTCGAGGCGTGTCCGTGTCCGCCAAGAGCGCTCATGGCGCAGATCGCCTCCAATCAACCGGACGTCGTAACGGCCACGGTGTGCCAAGTGGCCATCCATGGTGGACTGCCAATCGTCCTGCAGGACTATCCACTTGCGACGGGCGCATGCGGCGCCGAAGGACGTCGCGCGCATCGTGGCCAACAGTGGCGTGATGCGTGCGGTCAAGGCGGAGGCAGCATCTCCACTGCCCACGATTGCCGCAGTGGCAGGCTCACCCGGCACCTCGGTGTTCGGCGGGCTCGGCGGTGTCGCGCTGCTCGACGAACTGCAGGTCGGTGCGTCGGGAGTCATGACCGGGTTTTCGTGCCCCATGGTCTCGCGCAGGCCGTTCGGGCACGGGAGGACGAGGGTCTCGACGCCACGCGTCGGGTGTACGCGGGGTGGTTGCCCTCGGTGAGTTTCGAGGCACAGGGACGTTTCGCGCTCGCGGTTCGCAAGGAGGCGCTGCTTCAGCGCGGGGTCTTCGTACACGCCACGATGCGCGCACCCGCGCGATCGTGTCGGAGTTCGTCGGGCCTCTGCCGCAGCGGCATCTCGCTGCCGTCGCCGATCAGCTGGAGGAGACGGCGTGGGTGACAGCCTGAGCGGCAAGACTGCACTGGTCCTCGCGTCGACGTCCGGACTGGGCCAAGGCATCGCGCGGGAGCTCTCGCAGGCAGGTGCCCGGGTCGTGGTGACCGGCCGCGACGAACAGCGCGCCGCCGAGGTGGCGGCGACCTTGCCCGCACCCGGGCACGGCATCGGGGTGGACCTGGCCGATCCGGGTTCGGTGACGAGGTTCCTGGAGCAGCATCGGGAGCTCGCTTCGAAGATCGATATCCTGGTGCTCAATTCGGGCGGGCCGCCGCCCGGACCGGCGCGCTCGCTCGTCGCGGACGATCTCCGTACATGTCTGGAAATGCTGTTAGTTTCGCAGGTCAGGATCACCACCGGCGTCATCGATGGAATGCTCACGCGGGGGTGGGGGCGCGTCGTGGCGATCGGCTCGAGCGGAGTCAACCAGCCCCTTCCTGGGCTGGCTGCCTCAAATGTGGGCCGCGCCGGCCTGGCCGCGTTCCTCAAAACCCTCGCCGCCGAGGTCGCGTCCGCCGGCGTCACTGCGAACATGGTACTGCCGGGCCGGATCGCCACTGATCGGGTCGCTTCCTTGGACGCCGGACGTGCGCGAGCGCGATCCGTCGACGTCGACTCGGTGCGGCGCGAATCAGAGGCGACGATCCCAGTCGGTCGGTACGGGGACGTGGCGGAGTTCGCTGCGGCCGTGCGTTTCCTGTGCGAGCCGGCATCCTCGTACATCACGGGCACCCAACTGCGGGTCGACGGCGGCCTTGTACGGGGATTCTGACCGATCGCTTATTGACTTGGGTGCATAGCGCGGAAAATGAGGGGCGTGACATGCAGTACGCGATGGTGGAACTTGCCGGTCGGACGGGTCCGGCGCTGGTCGACCAGGATCGGGGCCTATTGCCGGCCTGGGACATACTCGTTGACGCGCCGACGACGGTCGCCGCCATTCTAGGAACAGGTCGGCTTGCGGAGTGGCTGGACCGGTCGTCGGACGCGCCGAGTGCGGCGTGGCGCGACCCCGAGGAGGGCGTCTACCTCTCGCCCGTTCAAGGTGCCCAGAAAATTCTCGGCATCGGTCTGAACTACAGCGACCACGCGTCCGATCTCAACGAAAATGTGCCCACCGAACCGGCGTCCTTCCCCAAGTGGCCGCACACCCTGATCGGCCCCGGCGAGAAGATCCCGCTGCCGGCGGACAGCTCCCGTGTCACCGCAGAAGCGGAGCTAGGCGTCGTATTCGGCAGATACTGCCGCAACGTCCAGGTCGCCGAGGCGCTCGACTACGTCCTCGGGTTCGTGCCCGTTCTAGACCAGACCGCCGAGGACGTCCTTCAGCGCAACCCACGGTTCCTGACGCGAAGCAAGAACTACCCGGGCTTCCTGTCGTGCGGTCCGACGATCGTGCCGCGCGACGACGTCCTCGAAGCCGTCGGCTCGTTGGCGGACTTGCGCGTCACCACTGTCCTTAATGGGCATGCGAAGGCAAGCAACGTGGGCGCCGCCATGACGTTCGGCGTGCGTGAACTCGTCTCGTTTCACAGCAAGGTGATGCCCTTCTTCCCCGGAGACGTGATCCTCACGGGTACTCCGGGGGCGGTGGTGATCCGGGACGGCGACATGGTCGCCGCCCAGGTCGAGGGCGTCGGCACACTCACGAACTTCGCGACGAGGCATTAGCGCAAACCTGGCACCGCCGGACAAGACATGGAGGAATACGTGACCATCACCAAGCCCAACGCTCAACCCGATCCGCGCGCCGGATTCTGGCTCTCCGGGCCAAACGTGCCGGCCGCCGAGATCGCAGCTCACCTAGGATACGGCTTCGTCGTGCTCGACATCGAGCACGGAACGTTCGACCTCGCCTCGCTCGAGCGGTTCATCCCCTTACTCAAGGGCCTCGGCCTTGAAGTGATCTCCAAGGTCCTCGGTCCCGAACGTAGCCCGATCCAGCAGGCTCTCGACTTTGGGTCGGACGGCGTAATCATCCCGCACGTCGAGGACCTGGCACACGCTCGTTACCTATCACAGTTCGCGAAGTTCGCCCCAAAAGGATCGCGCAGCTTTGCCGGCGGCAGAACGACATCGTACGGCGGCTTCTCCGACGCCTGGATCGAGGCCCAAAACAGCGGCACGACGTGCTTCCCGTTGATCGAGGACATCGGCGCTCTCCGGGACATCGAGGGCATCCTGGCTCTGGATACCGTCGACGGTGTGTTCATCGGTCCCTCCGATCTGTCGCTATCCCGCGGCCGGGGCGCCTATAGCCGCACGCCCGAGGACTTCGACGACATCACCCATGTGGCCCATGCCGCGAAGGCGGCCGGCAAGCCGTGGATAATCTCTGCGTGGAGTGCCGAAGAGAAGGAACTCGCGGTTAAACTGGACACTCCGAAGGTGCTCCTCGTGATGGAGCACGGTGCGTTGGTAGAGGGCTTCAGCAACGGCTTGGCGGCGATCCGTGCGTTGAGCCTGACGTTGTAGGTGCCGAGAACCGCGTCCGCGCCGGCCACGCGCCATGCTGGTACTCGTGGAGGAAGCCGCCGAGGCGATCGCGTCGGCGGACGTCGAGCTGGACGAGCGGCGCTGTTACGTTAAGACCGTGTCTCGTTTGGATCTAGGGTGAGCTGCGGCGAGGATCATCCTTTGTGGATGAGGATGTCATCGAAAAATGGGCGCCTGAGTCGCTGTGGCAGATCGCTGCGCCGCTGATCCCACCAGC
>JAOPWA010000622.1 GCA_025965915.1 Dactylosporangium sp.
CCGTGGTTGGTGTGCGGGACGATGTGGTTGGTGTGCGGGACAATAAGGCATGTCAGTTGCTGCGCCGCTGGTTCTTCGTCGGCGCAGGCCTCGCCGACGAAGCCCTCCGTCGGCGAGGCGGTCATCAAGGAGCTAGACCCCAACTACCGATCCCCACGTCGACGGGTTCCCAGCGCCGACTTTTGGGCGCCGGCTCAGCACCAGACGGTGGGCTTCCATGCCGCCGGACCGGGCGTCGTCTTCGCCGGTGCCCCTGCCTCGGTTGCTCATGGTGGAGCTGATCGGTCCTCCCGTTGTCTCGCCTCACCAACTGCTGGAGTCGCTGGGCGTGGACGACGACGAGGCGCAACTCGTCCTGACCAAAGTCTCGGGCCGCGGACGCAAGGTCCATGAACTCCAAGATCTGGTCGCTGCCGGGCATGGAGAGATCGGGCTGGCCCGCTTCTTATCCTCGGGTAGCAAGGTCTCGTCCATTGGCAAGAGTGCCTGGATTTTCAACGCTGTCGAGACAGTTCAGTACGCCGCGATCAACCGCCTCCCCAACGGCTGAAGCGTGCGCGCCCGAGAGCCCCTGATCAAGCGGCTAGGCGCGGCCAACTCCCAAGCGGTAGAGGTATCCCTACCGCCCAACCCCCTGCCGGAGACCATCTGCTGCAAGGCAATGCGCCGCAACCTCAGTCAGCGGTGCCTGGCGCTGGGACGTCTACGACTGCGTCGACAGTCTTGTCGTCTACGACCCCAAAGCCCGCGAGTGCGGTCTGATCATCCACGACGGCGGCACGTCTCGGATCAGGATCGCCTACTGCCCCTGGTGCGGAGCCTCCCTCACGCCCGCGTCGCGACCAGACAAACGACGTCAGGCGAAGAAGGGAAGATCTTAACGGCGTCCCACTGGATCATGGATGCCGTGGGTGATGCGCTACCGCCGACTGGTGGGCCGCGCCCTGACCTGCTACCGGCGACCGCAAACCAACTTCAGACACGCGATATTAGGGGGAAGTCGACGAACTCAGCAGCGACGCCAGGCAAGAGCACACACCAAACAGCACCGCGAGAGACATCAAGGCAATGAGAATCGCCACGCCGTTGTACTTCTGCGGCGGCGCACCGAGCGAACCGCGCGAGAACGCGACGACCGGCGAGCGGTACTCCAGCTCAAGCGTCTGTCCCGGTGCCACACTGACGGTGAGGTCGGCCGGGCCTACCCGCGGCGGCAGAACGTACGGCGTGTAGACGTCGACGCGGTGGTCACCCGGTGGAACCGGGATGACCATGCGCCCCCAGTCCGTCGCGACCGGGTACCCGTCTACGGCAACCTTGGGCTTGACGAAGAAGTAGAAGAACGCCAACGGCATGAACTTCGTGGTGAGCGCGATCGCCGCTCCCGGATGAGGAGCACCGCCGTACCCGGGCTGCGCCGCGCCGTACCCCGGCTGGCCGGCCCATTGCTCGCCACCCGGCTGCTGCGGCGGATTCGGAATGCTCACAGCATCTCCTCGACCGACGCGGTGAGGTGGAAGCGAACGGTCCCCGCGGCGTCCACCCTCGACGCCACGGGGACCGTTGTGGGTGCCTATCAGTCGAGCATGCCCTGATTGCGCAGGCGGCGCAGCCACCCGGTTGCGGTGTGACGGGGCACGCCATAGTGCCGGGCGAGTGCGGTGGTGCCGCCAACCTCGAGGTACGCCGCGAGCACATCAGCCGGTTCCGGCATGCGACGGTACGCGCGGCGGTCGCTCGTCGACTGAGCCGTCGCGGCGGCCCGTTCGGCCTTCGTCTGGCGCGAACGCGTAGGCGCTTTCTTCGCCGGCGCCGTGGGGCCGGCCTTCTTCGCACGGGAGGGCCGGCCGGCCCGCACCGGCGACGCCGTCGACTGCGGCATCTCCGGCGACTTTCGGACGACCTCGACCTCGGGCGCCGAAACGTCGGCCAGCGTCGCGGCGGGGGCCGCAGCCTGCTCGGTCGCCGCCTGCTGGACCGCCGCCTGCTGGGTCACCGCCTGCTCGGTCGGACCCGACATCGCCGTTATGGCTGTCGTCGCGGGCGGGACGAGTGCGGCAATGAGCTGGTCGAGGTTCAGTACCGGTAGTTGCTGGGGGAAGATGGCGCCACCTTCTCCCGCTCGTACGGTCAATTCGGTGATGCGGGCGCTACCGGACGTCGTATCCACCCGGATGGTGGTGTGCGCTCCGGCCTCGTTGTCATTGGGCGTGATGGTAATGGTGTAGCCAGCCACGGTGGGGCCTCCATGGAGGTGAACGATCGGCCGCAGCCCGGAGGGGAGAAGGCTGGGCCGCGACAGCAACGGAACACGAGCACCTCGTGATCACTGAGAGTCTGCCATGGACGGACGAATTTTTCTAAGGGGACGCAATCGGTTCCAGTATCTCGTGCAGTCTTCGCAATCAGCGCTAATGCTCAGTGAAGGCCCGATCACAGCTGGTGTAAGAGTGGCAATGAATCCCAATGACGACGGCTTAGACAAACGATCCCGCTCACAAACGCCGCAATCATCAAACATCAAACGCCAGCCCGCAGTCGTTCCTGATTCACAACCTAGTCATGCGGGTGGGCTTTCCCGCCAAGCCACAACCGACGCCTTCCCGGGCCGAGCCCTGCGGCGAGAATCTCCCGCACGAGCGGGTACCGGAACCGGAATCCGCGCCGGGTCTCGTCGAGGATGCCGAACCGCATCGCCACGTCGAGGTACTCCAGCAGTTGATCGGTCGGCATGTCGTCGGCGATCAACCGTTCCACGGCGACAGTCGTGGCGATGAGCGCCATCCGCTGCAGTAGCGCGAACACCGGTCGTGGCAGCGCGGCGAGTTCACGACCGACCGCCAGCCGCAGGTGCCACGGCACGTCCTCGCTCTCGTCCTGGCCGGCCGCACGGGTCAATTCGACCAGAAACAGCGGTACGCCGGCCGCCCGGCGTACCACCCGGGCCTGCCGGCCGGCGCCGAGCGGCGTATCCCCGGCCGTCGCATCCACCAGCGCCAGCGCCTCCGATTGCGGCAGCGGTCTCAGTACGCGGGTACGCACCATCCCGAGCCGACCCAGCTCCTCGGCACACTGGGCGAACCGACTTCCCGCCACCACGTCGGCCGGCCGGTACGCCAGCACGACCCGCACCTGTGGCCCGGCCCGACGGACCAGATGCGACAGCAGGTCGCCGGCGTCGGCACCGGCCCACTGCACGTCGTCGAGGACGAGCACCAGCCGGCCGGTGCCGGCGATCGCGTCCACGAAGCGCACGGCCGCGTCGAACGCGAGCCGACGCGCCTGGTCTGCGCTCAAGACGGGCAAGGTCGCCGCCGGGAAGGTCGGCGCCGGCAGCCTACGTACCCGGCCGGCCAGTTCGGGTAGCAGCAGGTCGAGCCCGGCACAGTCGCGTACCTGGGCTGCCAGTGCCGCGGCGGGCGTGCGCCGGACGTGATCGGCGAGGGCGTGCACGAGCGGGGCGTACCCTTCGTCGCCGCGCCGCGCGGCCGCCGTGAGTACCGGAATTCCCCAGCCGCCGCCGATCGCGACCGCCTCGGCCAGCAGCCGGGACCTGCCGATGCCGGGCTCTCCGGCGTACGCCAGGACGGGCGGCCCCGCGCCGGCCAGATGAGCCCGCAACTCCTCCACCTCCGCCACCCGGCCGATCAGCGGACCGGCCGACGCGTTGGCGGTCGGCAGCGAGGGCGCTTCCGGCAGCCGGCGCCTGTCCCCCTCGGCAGTCGCGACGAGAACGGCCCGCTGCTCGGCCGATAGCCGCAGCGCCTGCGCCAATCGCTCCACGGTGTAGCGCCGGGGCCGCCGATCACCGCACTCCAGGCTGCTGACGGCCCGTACGCTCAGCCCTGCGCGATCGGCCAGTCGCTCCTGCGTCATCCCGGCATCCCTGCGCAGTCGCGTGAGCAGAGTCGCGAACGACTCGTCCCGGCTCGGCGTCGACATGCCCCTCCTCCGACAGCGCTCCCCAATAAGGATCGCGCTCATCATCGACGAGGGTCTAACTGGCCATGCGTACGGGTGACGCGAGCTCTCCCAACCCCGCCAACAACCCTCGCTGTGTGGGTTGTGCGTGGTCTCCGGACGATCAAAGCCATCAATGGACGACTAAGGCGGCCCTCCACCCAAAGGCCACCTCAATCCCTTGGAGGACAAGGATGCGTGCAAAACACGCGCTGGTCGCCCTGTCCGGGGCGGTCGCGGCGACCCTCGTCGCCACCGCCCTGATGGTCGCGCCATCGGCATCGGCACAGACACAGGCGTCGACACCGACATCGAGACAGGCAACGGCACCGAGACAGGCACAGGCACAACAGACGCCTTCCAACGTGGCCGAGAACTGCGCGGCATCGACCAAGCGCAACGTGATGCACTGCATGTCGCTGCGGCGTACCGATGTCATAGGGCAGTTCGCGGTGACCCCGAACGCCACCCCGTCCGGCCTCGGCCCCGCCGATCTGCAGAGCGCGTACAAGCTGCCGGCCGGCGGCAGCGGTGCGACGGTGGCGATCGTCGACGCGTACGACGACCCGAACGCCGAGTCCGACCTGGCCACCTACCGCACCCAGTTCGGCCTGCCGGCGTGCACGACCGCCAACGGCTGCTTCCGCAAGGTCAACCAGAACGGCGCGGCGAGCCCCCTGCCGACCCCGGACGCCGGTTGGGCCGGTGAGATCGCCCTGGACCTGGACATGGTCTCTGCGGCCTGCCCGAGCTGCCACATCCTGCTCGTCGAGGCGAACTCGGCGAACAACGGCGACCTGTACACCGCGGAGGACCGGGCGGTGAGCCTCGGCGCCAAGTACGTGTCCAACAGTTGGGGTGGCCCGGAGAGCAGCACCCAGACCACCGACGACGCGCACTTCAACCACCCGGGGGTGGCCATCACGGTCAGCTCGGGCGACAACGGCACCGGCGCGGAGTACCCGTCGTCGTCTCGATACGTCACCTCGGTGGGCGGCACCTCACTGAGCCGGTCGACCAGCAGCCGAGGCTGGACCGAGTCGGCGTGGAGCGGCGCGGGTTCGGGCTGCTCCGCCTATGACGCCAAGCCCTCCTGGCAGACCGTCACCACCAACTGCTCGCGCCGCGCCGCGTCCGACGTGTCCGCGGTCGCCGATCCCAACACGGGCGTTGCCGTGTACATCTCCTACCAGTCGACCGGCTGGAACGTGTACGGCGGCACGAGCGCGTCGGCGCCGCTCATCGCCGCGGTGTACGCCCTCGCCGGCACGCCGGGCGCCAGCGACTACCCGGCTTCGTACCCCTACTCGCACCCCGGCAACCTGTTCGACGTCACCTCCGGGAACAACGGCACCTGTGGGGCGCCGATGTGCAACGCCGGTACCGGCTGGGACGGGCCGACAGGCCTGGGCACCCCCAACGGCGCGTCGGCGTTCACGGCGGGGAGCAGCAGTGCCGTCAGCGTGGCGAACCCCGGTAACCAGACCACCAAGGTGGGCACCGCGGTCTCCCTGCAACTGAGTGCCTCCGGCGGCTCCGGTTCATACACCTGGAGCGCGACCGGCCTGCCCGCCGGCCTGTCGATCAACGCCGCGAACGGCCTGATCAGCGGTACGCCGACGACGGCCGGCACGTCGAGCGTGACCGTGACCGCCAGGGACTCGGCGGGCGCGACCGGCAGCACCAGCTTCACCTGGACGGTCGGCTCGACCACCGGCTGCACGGCGTCGCAACTGCTGGGCAACCCGGGCTTCGAGACCGGTGCCGCCGCGCCGTGGTCGGCCAGTTCCGGGGTGGTCGACAGCTCGTCGGGCGAGCCGGCCCACTCCGGCTCGTGGAAGGCGTGGCTCAACGGGTACGGCGCGACGCACACCGACACGCTGAGCCAGTCGGTGACCATCCCGAGTACCTGCGCCTCGGCGAGCCTGTCGTTCTGGCTGCACATCGACACGGCCGAGACGACGACGTCGACCGCCTACGACAAGTTGACCGTCACCGCGGGCTCGACCACCCTGGCGACCTACTCCAACCTCAACAAGAACAGCGGGTACGCGCAGAAGACGCTCAACCTGAACGCGTTCATCGGACAGACGGTGACGATCAAGTTCACCGGCACCGAGGACTCGTCGCTGCAGACCTCGTTCGTCCTCGACGACACGGCGGTCAACGTGTCCTGACCCGAGCGGTCGAGGCGGGGCGGGTGAGGCCGACCCCGCCGCCTCGACCGTCACCGGCACCCCGTTGAGCACCGCGGTACCCGACAGTGGGTCCAACCGCAAGTCGTCGGTGAGGCGGTTGGCGTTGACCCCGGCGGTGCGGGTGGCAACGGACAACTCCACTCCAGGCAGGTCGTGGCCCCAGCCGTGCGGGATGCTCACCACGCCCGGTGCGATGTCGTCGCTCACGTCTACCATCAGCTCGACCTGACCCACCCGCGAGGTGACCCGAGCCTTCCCGCCGTCGACCAGGCCGAGGCGCCCCGCGTCGGCCCGGTTGACTACGACCGTGCACAGTTCACGGCCTTTCACCAGGGCCGGCACGTTGTGCATCCAGGAGTTGTTGGAGCGCAGGTGCCGGCGCCCGACCACGACGAACTCGTCCCTATCAGAAACGGGGGCGTCGGCGAGTGCACGGACCTCGTCGGCGATGGGCTGCGGGCACAGCTCGATGCGCCCCGACGGCGTGCGCAGGATCTCCGGGATGCGCGGCGTCAGCGGGCCGAGGTCGATCCCGTGCGGCCGCTCGCGCAGCCGCGCAAGACTCAGACCATCGGGTACGCGACCGAAGCCGTCGCCGTACGCGCCCGTCCGCAGGCGCAGGTCGACCAGTCGCTCGGACGTCGTGTCCCCGGTCAGGAGGCCTGCGTCGACGCCGAGCTTGGCACAGGCCTGCCGCAGTTCGCCGTCCTGCCACGCGTCCACGTCGGCGCGCCAGCCCTGCCCGGCGAAGATGGCCGCCAGCCGCAGGTAGATCTCGCACTCGTCGCGCATCTCCCCGTCCCGCGGCAGGACCGGCGGCGAGAAGTTGGCGACGTTGCGGACGGCGAACCCGTAGAACGCGAAGTCGTAGTGGGCACCTCGGCTCGCTGGGGGTGGCGGCAGGATCACGTCGGCGTGGCGGGAGGTCTCGTTGACGTACGGGTCGACGCTCACCACGAAGTCGAGAGTCTCGATCGCGCGGGAGAGCCGGTCGGCGTTGGGTACGGACGAAGCCGGGTTACCGGCGACGGTGACCAGAGCGCGGACCTGCCCCTCCCCCGGTGTCTCGATCTCGTCGGCCAGGGTGACGGCCGGGAACTCGCCGAGAACCTCGGGCAGGTCGCGCACCCGGCTGCGCCAGCGGCCGGTGGTGAATCCCGTCCCCGTCCCGCGCCCCCGCCGGCTGTGGGCGGGCAGCGGGAACATCGCGCCGCCTTCGCGGTCCAGGTTGCCGGTGAGAACGTTGAGGACGTCGACCAGCCAGCTGGTGACGGTGCCGTACGCGACCGTCGTGGTGCCGATCCGCCCGTACACGGCGGCCCGCTCGGCCGACGCCAGCTCGGCGGCCAGTTCCCGGATCGTCGTCGCGTCGACCCCGCAGCGCGGCGCCACGGCCTCCGGGGTGAACGGCGTCACCAATGCCTCTAGTTCGTGGAGGCCAGTGACGTGATCACCCAGCTTGCCCGGTTTCGCCAGTCCAGCCACGAAAAGGTGATTGACCATGCCGAGCAGTAGGAACACATCGGCACCGGGCCGGATCGGCACGTACCGGTCGGCGGCCCGGGCGGTGCGGCTGCGGCGCGGGTCGACCACGACGAACCGGCCACCGCGCTCCCGCAGCGCCTTCAGCCGTCCGGGCGCGTCGGGCACCGTCCACAGGCTGCCGTTGGACGAGTACGGGTCGGCGCCGAGAATCAACAGGAAGTCGGTGCGGTCGATGTCGGGTACGGGGATCGCGAAGGGGCCGCCGAACAGGTATCCGCACGAGACGTGCTTGGGCATCTGGTCGAGGGTCGAGGCGGTGTAGATGTTGCGCGATCCGAGGACCTTGCGCAGCAGGCCGGCGTACAGGTTGCCGGCGAGGGTGTGCACGTTGGGATTACCGAGGTAGAGCGCGACGGCATCCCTGCCGTGCTCGGAGATGATCCTCGTCAGACCGGCGTCGACGGCTTCGAACGCCTCGTCCCAGCTCGCCGGGACCAGCTTGCCGTCGCGGCGGATCCTGGGCGTACGCAGCCGGTCGGGGTCGGCGTAGAGCTCGCCGAACGAGGCGACCTTGGGACAGATGAAACCGTGGCTGAGCTCGTCGTCTGAGTCTCCGCGTACCCTGCTGATCTTTTCGCCGAGG
>JAOPWA010000202.1 GCA_025965915.1 Dactylosporangium sp.
GGAGCCGGGCTGCCCGACCCCTGGCCGGCGGCGCTCCTCGCCGCGGCGCGCTCGCGCGCCGGCGACCTGCCCGACGCGCTGGACACGGCGGTTGCGCGCACCGACCTCGGGATGGTTCACCGGCCGCTGTGGTGGCGGCTGGTCGGGGCACTGCAGTGGCTGGCTGCCCTCGCCGCGCTGGCCGGCCTGCTGTGGCTGGCCGTCCGGTACACGTTCTTCGCCCTCGCCCTGCCGGAGCTGCCCGGCCCGCACGTCGGCAGGGTGCCGCTGGCGACCGTACTGCTGCTCGGCGGGCTGCTGGCCGGACTACTGATGTCGATCGTGGTCCGGCCGCTGATCCGGTTCGGCGCACGCCGAGCCGGGGCACGGGTGCGGACGCGTCTGCACACCGCGGTCAGAGAGGTCGGAAGGGAAATGGTGGTGGCACCCGTACGTGAAGTTCTGCACGCGTACGCGGAGGCCCGAACCGCGCTACGGGCGGCCGCGGGCCGGTAACGTCTGCGAAGTGGACCTGGCGTACCTGCGCGAGCACCCGCACCACCTGCCGACGTTCCTGACGCACCAGCGCATCCGGGAGACGCCGGTCACTGGCGGCTCCATCTGTGCGGCCAGCCGGCTCACGTTCGACACCGGCGAGTCGGTGTTCGCCAAGTCGCTCGAAGACGCACCACCAGGCTTCTTCGCCGCCGAGGCCAGCGGGCTGCGCTGGTTGCGCGCGGCCGACGCCGTGGCCGTACCCGAAGTCATCGCCGAACTGCCCGGGATGCTGGCGCTCGAGTGGATCGAGCCGACGGAACCACGGCCCGAGGCCGCCGAGCGGCTGGGGCGAGAACTAGCGGCGCTGCACCGTGCCGGAGCACCGTCGTTCGGGGCTGCCTGGAATGGCTACATCGGGTCGCTGCCACTGGCCAACGAACCGTCACCCGGGCCCTGGCCGGCATGGTTCGCCGCGAACCGACTCGCCCCCTACCTGCGCAGGTCGGTCGACAATGGCTCACTGTCCTGCGCGGACGCCGCCCGGATCGAGCGGATCACCGAGAACATCGACGGGTACGCGGGCGAAGCGGGCGCCGAGCCGCCGGCGCGGATACACGGCGACCTATGGCCGGGCAACCTGCTCTGGGCAGGCCCCCGAGTGTGGCTGGTGGACCCGGCGGCACACGGCGGCCACCGGGAGACAGACCTCGCGCTGCTGTCACTGTTCGGCGGCGCACCTTATCTGGAGCGGATCGTGGCCGCCTACGACGAGGCGTGGCCACTATCGGCCGGGTGGCGCGAGCGGATGCCGCTGCACCAGCTCTACGTGTTGCTCGTGCACACGGCCCTGTTCGGCGGACCGTACCGAGCCTCGGTGCTGGCGGCCGCCGACGCGGTCGCCTAGCGCTCATGTCGCACCTAGCAGGTACCGTTCCAGCATGACCTCCCATGCGGCGCTGATCGATCGGTATGGGCGCGTTGCCACCGACCTGCGGGTTTCGGTGACCGACCGGTGCAACCTGCGCTGCACGTACTGCATGCCTCCGGAAGGGCTGCCGTGGCTGCCGGGGCCCGATCTGCTCACCGACGACGAGGTCGGGCGGCTGGTGCGCATCTCGGTGGCGCACCTGGGCGTACGTGAGGTCCGGTTCACCGGCGGTGAGCCGTTGCTCCGTCCCGGCCTGGCCCGCATCGTCGCGCAGGCAGCGGCGCTGAAGCCCCGTCCGCGCCTGTCGCTGACCACCAACGCCATCGGGCTGCACCGGCTCGCCGGGCCCCTCGCGGAGGCTGGACTGGATCGCGTCAACGTCTCGCTGGACACCCTCGATGCCGACCGGTTCGTCCAGCTCGCCCACCGTCGACGCCTCGACGACACCCTCGCGGGCATCGCCGCCGCCGAGGCCGCCGGACTGAAACCGGTGAAGATCAACACTGTACTGATGCGCGGCGTCAACGACGACGAGGCCGTGCCGTTGCTGGCGTTCGCGCTGGAACACGGCTACGAGCTGCGGTTCATCGAGCAGATGCCGCTCGACGCGGGTCACGTCTGGCGGCGCGAGCACATGGTCACCGCCGCCGAGATCCTGGGCCGGCTCACGCAGGCGTACGAGCTGCTGCCCGACCCGGCCGAGCGCGGTGGCGCGCCGGCGGAAACGTGGCTGGTGGCCGGGCATGTGATGCCGGACGGCACGCCGGCCCGGGTCGGCGTGATCGCGAGCGTGAGCCAACCGTTCTGCCGCGCCTGCGACCGCACCCGGCTGACCGCCGACGGCGCGGTCCGCTCGTGCCTGTTCAGCCGGGAGGAGACGAGCCTGCGCGCCGCACTGCGGGCCGGCGCGTCCGACGACGACCTGGCACGGCTGTGGCGCGAGGCGATGTGGGGCAAGCCGGCCGGCCACGGCATCGACGATCCGACGTTCCTGCAGCCGTCCCGACCCATGTCGGCAATCGGGGGCTGAGCCGGGCCATGATCACGGTGCGATACTTCGCCGGCGCCCGGGCTGCGGCCGGCGTCGCGGAGGAGAAGGTCGAGGCGGCAACGCTGGACGAGCTCGTCCGCGTACTTGAAGCCGCCCACGGTGCCGCGCTGGGCCGGGTGCTCACCGCGGCCTCGTTCCTGGTCGACGAGGTGATCTGTCACGACCGGCAGGCCGCCCTACCGGAGGGGGCCGGCGTGGACATCCTGCCTCCGTTCGCGGGCGGCTGATTGTGCTGGGCGTCTTCCTGCTCATCATCGTCACGGTGGTGGGCCTGATCCACTGGTACCTGTGGCGCCGGCTGGTATGCGACACCACCGACCGCGGACCGTGGCGCCGGGTCGGCACCGCCCTGACCATCGTGCTGGCGATCCTGCCGGTCGCCGCCGTCGCCGGTCGCGGCCTGCCACTTGAGCAGCAGCGGTGGGTGGCCTGGCCGGGCTACCTGTGGCTGTCGGTGATGTTCCTGGCGTTGTCCACCCTGCTCGTGCTGGAGATCCCACGCCTCGCGCTGCGCCGGTGGGTCCGCCGGCCACCAGCGGTCGACGCCAAGCCGGCACCGGCCCTGGTCGGTGCCGCTGACGGCGGCGACCCAGCCGCCCCGGACGGCGGCGCCGTCGGCGTA
>JAOPWA010000641.1 GCA_025965915.1 Dactylosporangium sp.
ACGGCCCGATCACCTTCGAAGGCGACATCGCCGACTACGAGTACCCGCACCGCTGCTGGAGCTGCATGGTGCCCTGCCTGATCCGGGAGGACACGATCGTCGACGAGGTCGACGGCCAGGTCCGCACCTCCTGCTCGGAGACGTGCCACTGGACCGACGCCGCCGCGTTCCGCCCCGAGTACCAGGGCCGCAAGACGCCGGCGATGGGCCGCCTCACCGGCAAGCGCGAGTGGGAGACGCTCCACCACGGCCGCGATCTCGCCGAGATCGTGCAGGACCTCGGCTACGTGCGCGACGACGGCAAGACGCTCATCCCGCAGCCGCATCTCGATCTGGACCCGAAGGCGATGTGGACGCTCGACGACGTGCGCGGCTACACCATGAACAGCCCGAACGTCCTCCTCAACGAGATGTCCCCGCAGGAGCGCGAGCAGCACATCGCGCGCTACAAGGCCGGCGGGCCGGCCGGCCGGCCCGCCCGTGACGGAGCGGCCGGCTGATGGCACAGAAGCACACGGTGCGCCTGGAGCCGGTCGGCATCGAGTTCGAGGTCGGCGAGGAGGAGACGATCCTCGACGGCGCCTTCCGCCAGGGCCTGATGCTCATGCACGGCTGCAAGGAGGGGCAGTGCTCCGCCTGCAAGTCGTTCGTCCTCGAGGGTGACGACATCGAGCTCGACAGGTACTCCACCTTCGCGTTGCCCGACTACGAGAAGGAGGAGGGCTTCACGCTGCTGTGCCGGGCCCACGTGTACGAGGACGTGACGATCGAGCTCGTCAACTACGACGAGGACATGATCCGGTCCGGGCTGCCGATCCAGCAGGCGGTGGCCGAGGTCGCGGCGATCGAGCGGGTCACCCACGACCTGCGCCACCTGGTGCTGCGGCTGGTCGAGCCGGCGGAGCTGAAGTTCTTCCCCGGGCAGTACGTCGACATCGCGATCCCCGGCACCGACGCCACCCGCTCGTTCTCGATGGCGAACACGTCCAGCCGGGACTCAGGGCAGCTCGAGTTCGTCATCAAGGTGTACCCGGACGGCCTGTTCTCCAACTTCCTGGACACCGGGCTGGCGGTGGGGGACCGGCTCGACCTGACCGGCCCGTTCGGTGTGTTCACCCTGCGCGAGGGGTACGAAACCGATCTGCTTTTCGTCGGCGGCGGGGCCGGCATGGCGCCGATCCTGTCGCTGCTGCGTTCGATGGCCGAGCGCGGCATCCAGCGCAAGGCCACCTACTACTACGGCGCCCGCGGCCGCCGCGACCTGTGCTTCGAGGCCGACCTGCGGGAGCTTGAGGACAGGCTCCCCGGCTTCCGGTATGTCCCGGCGCTGTCGGAGCCGAGCGCCGACGACGCCTGGGACGGCGAGGTCGGGTTCGTCACCGACGTGGTGAATCGCTACGAGAACGACCTCAAGAACGCGCACGCCTACGTCTGCGGTCCGCCGCCGATGGTAGAGGCCGCGATGCCCCTGCTCATCGGACTCGGCGTACCCCAGAAACGCATCTACTACGACAAGTTCACCACCACCGGCGGTGAGGAGGCCTCATGACCACCGCACAAGAACGAAGCGTACCGAAGCCAGTCTTTACCGATGCGGAGGCCGGCGCGAAGGAGTTCCCGGACTCGACAGCGCGCCGGTTCAACTACTACACCCCGCAGAAGCGCAAGCAGACCCACTACGAGGACGTGACCGTCGTGGTCGAGCCCGACCCGCGGCACTACCTCGCCCAGGGCTGGTTGTACGGCTTCTCCGATGGCCGAGGCGGGTACCCGTTGGACTGGACCGCGCTGAAGGCGTGGGGCTCGGACCGCCCGGAACCCAAGCGAGGGCCCGGTTCCGGCGGTAAGGGGTACGACTGGCCGGCACACGGCTGGCACGAGTTCCGCGACCCCAACGAGGAGTGGGAGCTGTCGCTGTACCGATACAACTCCAATGTGGTCCGTCAGCTCACCCAGAATGTCGAGGCCGCCCGCCAGGCGAAGGCGTTCGAGCAGTGGAACCGCAACTGGGTGCGCTTCGTGGAGAACCACGTCGGCGCATGGATGCACGTCGACCACGGCCTCGGGCTGTACCTGTTCGCCAACGCCAACCGCCGTGCGCCGACGAACATGCACAACAACGCGATCTCGGTGAACAGCATGCACCGGATCAGGTCCGCCCAGGACCTGGCGCTGTACAACCTGACGCTCAGCGAGGAGATCGACGGCTTCGACGGCAAGGCGCACGTGGAGACGTGGAACAGCGACCCCGCGTGGCAGGGCGTACGCGAAACCGCCGAGGCGCTCACCGCGATCGACGACTGGTGCGAGGCGATCTTCGCCGCGAATGTGGTCTTCGAGCCGCTCGTGGGCGAACTGTTCCGCAGCAATCTGGTGCAGCAGGCGGCGCCCGGCAACGGCGACTTCGTCACCCCCACGGTCGTCGGTGCCGAGGAGTACGACTATTCCGAGCGGGACCTGCGGTACACGAAGGCGATGTTCTCCCTGTTGACCAACGACCGTGAGTTCGCCCACCACAACAAGACCATCCTGCAGCAGTGGCTGGCGGTCTGGGTGCCGCGCTCCGTCAAGGCCGCCCGGGCACTACAGCCGCTGTGGTCGCAGCCCGACTTCAAACCGCCCAGGTTCGAGGACGGTCTCGACCGTGCGAAGAGCCGCTTCAGCGGCATCCTCGCCGAGTTGGATCTGGATACGCCGAAGGAGTTGGCGCAATGACGACGTTCAAGGTGGCCGAGAGCCCATTCAAGGCGGACAACACCGCGTCCAACATGTGCGGTTTCACGCTGATGAACAACCAGGTCGGTGTGGTGGTCGCCGAGGTCATGAGAGGGAAGCCAGACGTACGGGTGACGCCGCTGCCGTCGATGATCCGGGTCGACGCGCTGCGGCGGATGGACGTCAGCTACGACGAGATCTCCGAGGCGCTCGGCGAGGAGCCAGGCTACTTCGACGCCGCGCAGTTCGAGGAGAACATGTCCACCCACTACGGCCGGATGATCCACGAGGACGACCGGACGATCATGTTCGCCAACCCGGAGGACGCCGCCGACTACATCGGCTTCGACCTGACCGCGGGAACGAGGTAACCAACGTGTACGAGAAGGATGGCGAGAAGTACTTCGTGGTCGACAGCCACATGCACTTCTGGAACGCGGCCCCGGACAACTGGGTGGCGGGCGCCGAGCAGTACGCCAAGGGCTGGATCGAGTGCTTCCACGCCTACCAGGGGCTCGGGCCGCCGGCGACGCACTGGACGATCGAGAAGTTCATGAAGTACTCCGAAGACGACCTCATGAAGGACGTCTTCACCGACGGCTACGTCGACAAGGCGATCTTCCAGCCGACGTACCTGACCGAGTGGTACTCCGAAGGTTTCAACACGACCGAGCGCAACGCGGCGCTCGCGGCGAAGCACGAGGGCAAGTTCGTCATCAACACGCGGTGGGACCCGCGTGAGGGCGACGCCGGCCTGAAGGCACTCAAGGACAACGTCGACCGGTACGGGTCCATCGGCGTCAAGCTGTACACCGCCGAGTGGCGGGAGGGCTCGCGCGGCTGGAAGCTCTCCGACCCCGAGGCGTACCGCTACCTGGAAGCATGTGGCGAGCTGGGCATCAAGAACATCCATGTCCACAAGGGACCAACGATCTGGCCGCTGGACAAGGACGCCTTCGACGTGTCCGACATCGACCACGCGGCGACGGATTTCCCGCACCTCAACTTCATCGTCGAGCACGTCGGCCTGCCCCGTATCGAGGACTTCTGCTTCATGGCCACGCAGGAGCCAAACGTGTACGCCGGCCTGTCGGTGGTCATCGGCGGCCTGATGCACGCCCGGCCGAAGTTCTTCGCCAAGGTCATGGGTGAGCTGCTGTTCTGGGTCGGCGAGGACAAGATGACCTTCGGCAGCGACTACGGGATCTGGGAACCCAAGTGGCAGATCGAGGGGTTTGTCGACTGGGACTACCCGAGCGACGAGTTCTCCGACTACCCGCGGGTGAACGCCGCGACCAAGAAGAAGATCCTCGGGCTCAACGCGGCCAAGCTGTACGGCATCGAGGTGCCGGCCGAATACCAGCTCGCCCCCGACCAGGGCACCCCGGCAGCGCGCGACGACGCGAAAGGCGTGTCCGCGGACTCCCCGATGGCCACGCCGGTATGACCACCACCACCGCCGTCGACGGGTCGCGCATCCTCACCGCTCTGGGCGAGGTGCGCGACCCGGAGCTGGACGAGCCGATAACCTCGCTCGGCTTCGTCGCGTCGTGCACCGTCTCTGCCGACGGGCACGCCCGGGTACGGCTGCGGCTGCCGACGTACTTCTGCGCGCCCAACTTCGCCTTCCTCATGGTCGCCGACGCCTACGACGTGGTGTCCACGCTGGACGGCGTGCGCACGGCCGACGTCGCGTTGGAGGACCACTTCGCCGCCGACGCGATCAACGGCGGGGTGGCCGCGCGGGCCGGCTTCGCGCGGTCCTTCGACGGCGAGGCGGTCGGTGAGCTGGACGAGTTGCGGGCCGATTTCCTGCGCAAGGCCGTGCTGGCGGGCACCGACCAGGTGTGCCGCCCGCTGGTCGCCTCGGGCGTCCAGCCGGCGGCCCTGGTCGCGTTGACGCTCGGCGAGGTGCCGCCGTCGCGGGCGCTCGACCGGCTGCGGCAGCGCCGGGCCGAGCTCGACCTGCCCGCCGGCGACGACGCGCCGCTGCTGATCGAACCGACGACGGGCGCGCCGGTCGCCGACGCGGCGGTTCCGCTGCACCTGCGGAAGGCCCGCACCACGCGGATCAGTGTGGAAGCCAATTCGGGCATCTGTCGGGGGATGCTGCGGCACCGGTACGACACCCAAGGAGAAGGCGAGGAGGAGCTGACGTGAAGGCGGTCAGACTGCATGGGTACCACCAGCAGCCAGTCGTCGACGACGTGCCGGAGCCGACCGTCCAGGGTCCGCTCGACGTTGTCGTGAAGATCGGCGGCGCCGGGGTGTGCCGAACCGACCTGCACATCATCGAGGGCCAGTGGGAAGCGGCCATGGGCCCGACACTGCCCTACACGATCGGCCACGAGAACGCCGGCTGGGTGCACGAGGTCGGTTCGGCGGTCACCAACGTCCAGGTCGGAGATACGGTGATCCTGCATCCGACGCCGACGTGCGGGCTGTGCCGGGCCTGTCGGGCCGGGCAGGACATGCACTGCGTCAACAGCAGCTTTCCCGGTCTGTCGCACGACGGCGGGATGGCCGAGTACCTGCTCACATCGGCGCGCGCCTGCGTGAAGCTCGACCCGCAGACCCGGCCCCAGGACGTCGCCGCGCTCGCCGACGCCGGCATCACCGCCTACCACGCGGTGCGCAAGGCGATCCCGCTGCTGTATCCCGGAACCACCTGCGTCCTCGTGGGCGCCGGCGGGCTCGGCCACATCGGCATCCAGTGCCTCGCCGCGCTGA
This sequence comes from Dactylosporangium sp., assembly GCA_025965915.1. Classification (GTDB taxonomy): domain Bacteria; phylum Actinomycetota; class Actinomycetes; order Mycobacteriales; family Micromonosporaceae; genus Planosporangium. The sequence goes on from JAOPWA010000641.1 coordinate 5,446, forward strand.
CCGCCACGAAGATCATCGTGGTCGACCGAAACCCCGACGCGCTCAAGCTCGCCGAGCAGTTGGGCGCGCAGTACACCGTTGTCGCCGACGGCGGCCACGTCGACGCGGTGCGCGACCTCACCGACGGCGCCGGTGCCGACGTGGTGCTCGACTTCGTCGCCGAGCAGGGCGCTGAACAGGACGGGTTCGCGATGACGCGGCCGGCGGGCTCGTACTTCGTCATCGGGTACGGCGGCGAGGTGCACGTCCCGACGCTCGACATCATCTCCACCGAACGCAACATCATCGGCAACATCGTCGGCACGTACAACGAACTGGCCGAACTCATGGTCCTGGCGGAGTCAGGCAAGGTCACCCTGCACACCAAGACGTACCCCCTCGCCGAGGCGGCGGAGGCGCTCAAGGATCTCGACGCCGGTCGGGTTCGCGGTCGCGCCATTCTCGTTCCCTAGTCGCCTCAGACACCCCCACGCCCAGGAGGACCGATGGCCAAGGAACTACGTTTCGCTGCGGAAGCCCGCGACCTGCTGCTCGCGGGCGTCGACCAGTTGGCCGACGCGGTCAAGTCGACGCTCGGCCCCAAAGGGCGCAACGTCATCCTGGAGAAGATCACCGGCTCACCCGTGGTCACCAACGACGGCGTGACGATCGCGCGCGAGATCCACCTGCGCAACCAGTTCGAGAACATGGGCGCCCAACTGGTCAAGGAAGCGGCGATCAAGACCAACGACGTCGTCGGCGACGGCACCACAACGGCGACCGTGATCGCTCAGGCGATCGTGCGCGAGGGCATGAAGGCGATCGGCGAGGGCGCCAACCCGGTACTGGTGAAGCGGGGCATCGACGTGGCCGTGGCCCGGCTGGTGGCACACCTGCAGAGCGTCGCCCATCCGGTGACCACCGAGCAGGACTTCGCCCGGGTGGCCGCGATCTCGGCCAACGACGACGACCTGGTCGGCGCAGTGATCGCCAAGGCACTGCACACCGTCGGCGACGGCGGGATCGTCACCGTCGAGGAGTCGGCGGTGCACGGGATGAGCGTCGACTTCGTGGAAGGTTTCGAGTTCGACAACGGATACGTGTCGCCGTACATGGTGACCAACCCGGCCAGCCTGGAGGCGATCGTCGAGGACCCGTACATCCTGCTGTGCAGCGAGAAGATCACCAAGGTCCAGGAGCTGATGCCGATCCTCGACAAGATCATGCGGGCACCGCGGCCGCTGGTCATCATCGCCGAGACCGTCGAGGGCTCCGCGCTGAGCATGCTGGTGCACAACCACGTCAACCGCGTCTTCCAGTGCGTCGCGGTGAAGGCACCCGGCTTCGGCGATCGGCGGCTGCACAAGCTGGAGGACATCGCGGCGATCACCGGCGGCGCCGTGTACAGCCGGCACTCCGGGTTCACGTTGGAGACGATGCGCATCGAGCAGCTCGGCCGGGCCTCCCAGGTACGCGTCACGGCCGACCAGACCGCCATCGTCGGTGGCAGCGGAAACAGCGACGCCGTCGAGTTCCGCCTCACCCAGTTACGCGCGGAGCTGGGCCGGGCCACCTTCGGCGTGGACGAGGATGTGCTCACCGAGCGGATCGGTGCGCTGTCGGGCAAGGTCGCCGTCATCCGGGTCGGCGCCCCGACCAACGCCGAACTCAAGGAGCTGCAACACCGCGTCGAGGACGCGCTGTCGGCGACCAGGGCCGCCATGGCCGAGGGGATCGTCGCCGGCGGCGGTGCCGCGCTGATGCACGCTGACGCGGCCCTGGACGACCTGCAGCTCAAGGACGACTACGCAACCGGGGTCGACATCGTGCGCCGCGCGCTCACCGAGCCGGCCTTCCTGATCGCCGCCAACGCCGGGTACTCGGGGCAGGAGGTCGTGGCCCGGATCGCGCAGATGGGCACCGACGACGGCTTCGACGCCCTGCTGGGCTCCTACGGCAACATGATCGAGATGGGCATCATCGACCCGCTGCGGGTAGCTCGCTCGGCGTTGCAGAACGGCGCATCGGTGGCCGGCCTGCTGCTCACCACGAACACTCTGATCGCCGAGGAACAGACGCCGTGGGGCGGCAGCGCCGCGCTCATGACCGAGTTCGGCGCGCTCGACGAAGGTCTGCGCCAGCCTTCTCCCGACTCGAGCACGCCACAGTCGCTCGGGCTTGGCCCCTCGGTCGGCTGAGTATGGGGCCGGTGGCCGGGGACTCCGCACTGCAGACGCCGTTGGCGGTTGGTGCGGAGTCCCTGGAGACAGCAGGATCGACGCTGCGGCTGCTGCGGTCGCGCGGACGGATCAGGGGCGTCGTGGCGCTGCTTGGTCCGGCGTTCGTTGCCGCCGTCGCGTACATCGATCCGGGTAACTTCGCGACCAACTTCTCCGCGGGCGCCAAGTACGGGTACACGCTGGCGTGGGTCATCGTGGTCGCCAACCTGATGGCCATGCTGGTGCAGTACCTGTCCGCCAAGACCGGCGTCGCCACCGGCCGTGACCTGCCAGAATTATGCCGTGAGCACTTCCCCCGGCCGGTCTCCCTCGGCCTTTGGGTGCAGGCCGAGGTCATCGCCATGGCCACCGACCTGGCCGAGTTCGTCGGCGCCGCAGTCGGTTTGAACCTGCTGTTCCACGTGCCGCTGTTCCCGGCCGGGCTCATAACGGCGGCCGTCGCGTTCGGAATCCTGGCGCTGGAGCAGCGCGGGTACCGTCGATTTGAGCTGGCCATCTGCGGCCTGCTCGGGATCGTCTTCCTCGGGTTCGCCTACGACCTGGCCACCGTTGGCGCCGACCCGGTCGGGATCGCGTCCGGGTTGGTACCCGGGTTCGCCGGCGCCGACAGCCTGCTGCTCGTCGCCGGCATCATCGGGGCGACCGTGATGCCGCATGTCGTGTACCTGCACTCGGCTCTCACCAAGTCCCGGGTGGACTGCCGCGACGACTCCGAGCGGCGCGAACTGCTCCGCTTCCAGCGGCTCGACGTACTCATCGGGCTCGGCGCCGCCGGCCTGATCAACCTGTCGATGCTGTTCATCGCCGCCACGCTGTTCAACCACACCGGCCGGCTCGACGTCGGCTCGATCGAGGCGGCGCACGAAGGGCTCGGCCGGATGGTTGGCGGCGGGGCCGCACTGGCATTCGCGGCGGCCCTGCTCGCATCCGGTCTGTCCTCGTCGAGCGTGGGCACGTACGCGGGCCAGGTCGTCATGCAGGGGTTCATCCGGCGCCGCATCCCGCTGTTCGTCCGACGCGGCCTCACGATGCTCCCCGCACTGCTGGTGCTCGGGCTCGGCCTGCCAGCGACCGACAGTCTCGTGATATCCCAGGTCGTGCTGTCGTTCGGCATCCCGTTCGCGCTCGTCCCGCTGGTGCTGCTCACCCGGCGCCGCGACATCATGGGCTCGTTCGTGAACTGGCGCGTCACGACCGTGGCGACCGGCAGCATCGCCGCGCTGATCATCGCGCTGAACGTGTACCTGCTCTACGCCACGTTCGTCGGCTGACGTTTTCGCCGCGGCGAGCGCGTGGAACTCCCGCTCGCTCTGATCGGCGTACGACTCGGCGACATCGGTGACGGCTGCGTCGAACGGGTCACCCTGTGGGGTTTCAGAACCCTGCTACTGGGGTCTGACCTGGGTCTTCAAGCGCCCGGCCGGCGCGTACCCGTTGTCCGGTCATTGATCGCCGATCGCCTCTATGTACAGCGTTGATTGATAAGCGCTCGCCAGGGTCCCGGACAACCGGCGGCACGCGTAGCAATTAGGGGGCGGCAGGCGCCGGCCGCACCAGGTGTCAGTCGGCAGCCCTCATTCGAGGGCTCGGCTGCGCCGCGTCAGACGACCGAAGGGAACGGGGAAAGAAATGAACAGCGCTCGAACCAAGCGAGGCTTCATGACGAAGGCCGCCATGCTCGCGGTGGGGGCGGCGGCCGCGGTAGCCGTCGTCGCTCCCGCCGACGCCGCCCTCGCGGCGTGCAAGACGGGCGACGCCTGCCTGTACTCCAACGCGGGCTTCCAGGGCTACAAGTACCAGACGTTCAACTCCACTCCGAACCTTGGCAGCGTCCGCTACGACAACGCCGCCTCGGTGCCGCTGTACAGCGGTGACGGCATGGGGACCAACGTGAGCAGCCTCGACAACTGGGACTTCGATCACCCGATCACCGTTTACTACAACTCGGGCTACCGGGGCTCCTGTTTCGAGATCCCGGTCGGTGGCTCGGCGCGGGACTTCTCCACCATCCGGCTCAGCAACGGTTTGAGTGCCAACGACAACATGAACTCGTTCCACTTCAACCGCCACTGCTGAGTTCCCTCGACGGGTGACCGCCGGGCCGCTGAACGTGCCACGGCCCGGTAGCTCCGACGTCGGGTCCGACGCCACCTCCCCGGATAGGCCGAGCCCGCCGACCTCGGTCGGCGACCGGCTAGTACGGGGCAGCCGGGGAGGTGGCGTCGCGGCGGAGCCCGCACCGTCGACCGTTGCGCAGGGAGATGACGAAATGTTCCGGAAACTATGCGCCGTACTCGTACCCGTTCTGCTCGCCCTGTCGGGCTGCGCCTCGTCGAAAGTGAACGCCGATGACCGGGCCACCTTCAACGCGGCACTCCGCAAGAGCAGGGTCGTGAGTACCGGGGCGGACATCACCTTGCCCTTCGACTCCTACTTCATGTCGACGCCACAGGCGAACCAGTTTGACCGTGCTGCCCAGATCCTCGCCAGGGACTGCATGAAGCGCTTCGGGTTCGACTGGCGGATCCGCGTCACAGAGGTCAAGGTCGAGGTCGCGCCGAAGGCGGGACGGTACGGCCTGATCGACGCGGACGCTGCTGCCACGTACGGGTACCACGCCACGCCCGACGAAGCGGACACCGGCGGTGACGCGGGCGTCAAGCCCGACGCCGCCACGGCGATGGTGTACTTCGGCAACGGCCCGTCCACGTACGCGGGCCAGACGGTGCCCAAGGGTGGCTGCCTGGGCGAGGCGCGCAGCAAGCTCGCCGAGGGCGCGCCCGTATCACTGTCCACCCAGGAATTGCGGGGCCTCCAGAACGAGCTCTACCACAAGGCCCAGGCCGACCGCCGGGTACAGGCGGCGATGGGCGGGTGGCGTACCTGCATGAAGTCCGCCGGCTACGACTACGACGACATCTGGAAAGCCAACAACGATCCACGTTGGACCGGGCCGCAGCCGGCGCCCGAGGAGATTCCGACCGCGAAGGCCGACGTCACGTGCAAGAAGCGGGTCGATCTGGCCGGGATCTGGCTGACCGTCGAGACCGCGTACGAACTCGAGTCCATCCAGCAGCGGGCGGGAGCGTTCGACGCCGTCCGCAAGAGCCTGGACGTCCAGGTCGCGAACGCCGCCCGGGTGGGCGGCCGCTCATGACGAACCATTAAGGAGAAGTGTTGAAACATCGATTGACGACTGGCCTGGCCGCTGCGGTGTTCGCGGTCGCCGGCGTGGGCGCGTGGTTCGCCGTCGGCGCGCCGCCGGCACACGCGGCGACCACGTTCACGGCCAAGGTGAACCTCAACGGCCGCGACGGCGCGTCGTTGGACGCCAACGTGGTCAAGGCCGACATGTATCTGGCCGGAAAACCGGTGAGCGTTACCTGTCAGGACCGCGGCGGCATGGCCTACGGCTCGACGATCTGGGACAAGACCACGGACAACGTCTGGGTCCCGGACGCGTACGTGAAGACCGGCTCGGACGGCTACGCGCCGGGGGTGCCGCGCTGTAGCGACCTCGGCCAGGACGGGCACGACTTCAAGGCGAAAGCCGACCTGAACGGGCGGGCCGGACCTTCGCTGTCCGCCCGACTGGTGCAGGCGAACATGTACCGCGCCGGGGAGTGGGTCACCGTGGTCTGCCAGACCGAGGGTGACACCGCATACGGGTCGAAGATCTGGGACAAGACCGACGACGGTGTGTATGTCCCCGACGCATACGTCCAGACGGGCAACTCCGGGTTCACGCCAGGCATCGCCCGGTGCTCGACCTCCGCGCCCGGGCGGTTCGGCTACAAGGCGGCGGTCGACCTTGCCGGGCGGGACGCCAAGTCCACCTCGGCGCGCGAGGTGAAGACCTACCCCGGCGGCAGCACCGTGTACATCACGTGCCAGGCGATCGGCGCCAACGCGTACGGCTCCAATATCTGGGACAAGACCACGGACAACCTGTGGGTCGCCGACCACTACCTCAAGACCGGCTACGACAGCTTTACGCCGGGCGTACCGCGATGTGCCGGCGAGGACGACTCGTCGGGCAGCGGCGGGGGTTACCCGGCGAAGGTCGACCTGGCGGGCCGCAGCGCCAAGTCGACGACGGCCACCGAGGTGAAGACCTACCCGGCCGGCAGCACCGTGCACATCACGTGCCAGGCGTACGGCGCCTACGCGTACGGCTCGTACATCTGGGACAAGACCACCGACAACGTGTGGGTCGCCGACTACTACCTCAAGACCGGCTCCGACGGGTTCCTGTCGAACATGCCCCGCTGCGACAACGACGCGCCTTCCGGAGGTCCGGACGGCGGTGGCGGTGGCGGTTCGCATGGGGATTGCCGCGATGGCCACGGCCGCATCGGCGGGCCGGCCGGCTCGACCGCGGGCACCCCGGCCGAGCGCATCAACCGCGTCATCGCCGCCGCACGGTCCCAGACTGGCCATGGGCTGAGCTACTCGTGGGGCGGCGGGGGCAAGGGCGGGCCATCCTGTGGAATCAGCTCGCCCAGTCCCGGTGGTCACTACGACTACAACGTGTACGGCTTCGACTGCTCCGGCTACACGCTCTACGCCTTCTGGCACGGGGCCGGCATCGACGTCGGCCCGAACACCGGCAGCCAGTGGAACGTCGGCCGGCGGCTGCCCTACAGCCAGCGGCAGCCGGGTGACTTGATCTTCTGGTTCTCCGGCGGCACCTCCACGCACGTGGCGATCTACCTCGGCAACGACAGGATGCTGGAAGCCGCGCCGCCGCGGGGGACGGGCAGCGTCCACGAGACCGCTGTCTACGGCTCGCACTCGGAGGTGGTGCGCGTCATCGGTTGAGTTACGTGGGTGGGCCGCCCGGGCGGCCCACCCACACTCGGTCGCCGGGTCGTCAACACGACCCATTTAGATGTGTGATTGCCGGTGCCTGGCAGAATCCTATCCATCAGCGAGTGGTTACGTTGGTGGGAGGAGAGGCGTGGCTCGTCAAGAGCGACCGGTGGACCCTATGGCCGGACCACTGCAAACCTTCGCCTACGAGTTGCGAAAGGTGCGCGCCGAGGCTGGCAATCCGACGTACCGGGCCCTTGCCAAGGCCGCCGGCTACAGCGCAACTACGCTGTCGGAGGCGGCCAGCGGCATGCGTAAGCCGACCCTGGACGTCGTGCTCGCGTACGTGGGCGCCTGCGACGGGGACGTTGAGGCTTGGCGGCAGCGATGGCACCAACTGGAAGCCATGCTGGCCGACAGCCGCACCGATCAGGCGGTGACGTCGGCGGCAGACCAGCCGCGTCGCGAGGAAGAGTCAAAGCCGGCGACATCCGGCGACATTGTGCCGCCGGCGCCAGCCGACACCTCAGATGCCGCTGGGCGGGCCGCGACGAGGGCGTACCGATGGCGGCGTCTCGGAGTGCTCGCGGCGGCGGTGGTTGGAGTGGGCGCGGTCGGGATCGTTGTCCTGCACCGGCCCCATCGTGCGGAGCCGGCGAGTGCCTACGCCTGCCCGAAGGTCACCCCCCATCCGGCGTTCACCGGCGTGACGTACGGGGCCGGGGCTCGTGCGCGCAGTGGGGCGTCGCGTGACCAGCCGTCCTCCTACACGATCCCGAGCAACTGCACGGTCGGGTTCACCGGCTACTGCCTGGGGCAGACGGTGCACGACGCCACCGGTGCGGTACCAGACATTCGCTGGTTCAAACTCAAGGACGGCAACGTCGTCTCGTCCGCCGTCATCCACGGAAATCCGCCCGAAGATCTGCGACCTTCGCACTGTAACCATGATCGGCCCGGCCCGGAGAAGATCACGCTGTCGGTCGGCGTGGACCAGGCGCGGCCGGGGGGTCTCACGCTCGACGCCAGCGGCGCCAACCTGGACCTTGTCGGGTTCGCGGCGTCCGACGGTTCCGCGGTCGACGAGGCCAGCAACCGCAGGTGGCGCCAGATCGGTTTCACCGAGGCGACCGGATCCCGGTTCACCGCTGGCTTGGGGAGCAGCCAACCGGGTACGGCGACGGCGGATGGCGATGTGCTCGTCGCCGCCGTGGCCTGTCTGGGTGGGAACGGGCCCACCGCCGTCATCGACGTCAAGGCGGTACGGATGGGTAACCCCGCGACGCCCGTGCAGCGCTCGCCCCTTGGCCAGAGCGAAATCGTCGCGGCGGCACGCTCGGCGTGTCAGTACCCGGATCGGAACTGAACGAAAGCGCTACCGCAAGCGGGTCAGCCGCCACTGCCACGACGGCTCGGCAACGGCCGAATCGGCGCGCAGTTCGGTCGTCGCCTGGCTGGTGCCACTGCGCGCGGTCACCGTGCCCAGGTTCTGACCGGCGGCGACGTGGCGACCCGACCTCACCCGCTGTACGTCGACCGTGACGGTAAGGCTCGGCCAGCCGATGACCTGTACGGCGGCCAGCGTGCGCACCTCAGCCGTACCTCCCCAGACGGTACGGATCTTGCCAACGGTCCCAGCGGGAATCACCGTGTAGGCCTTCACCAGCCGACCGGCGTCCGCCAGCAGCTTGCGGGTAGCGGCGTTGGCCGACGCCAACTGCTCGTCTGTGCCTTTTCCGGGCTGGTTGAGGACCGCCCCGACCAGCGTCAGTGGCCGCCCGGCAACGGTCAGACGGGCGGCGAAGAGGAGATTGCCGCCGGCCTCGTCGGTCGAGCCGGTCTTGATCCCGAACACCCCGTCAATGCCGAGCAGGCTGTTGTAGTTGCGGACCGTACCGGCCACCGGCAGTTTGGCCGAAGTCTGCGCGACGATCTCCGCCAGGGCCGGCATCCGCAGCGCGTTCTGGCCGAGTACGGTCTGGTCGGCGGCGTTACTCACCGTGCTCGGCTCGAAACCGCTCGGGTCGGTGTAATGCGTTGCGCTCAGCCCGAGGCGGGCCGCGGCGGCGTTCATCTTGGCCACGAACGCGTCGACCCCGCCGGCATCCCAATGGGCGAGAATCTGAGCCACATTGTTCGCCGACGGAAGCATGAGCGCCTGCAGCGCCTGCCGCTCGGTGAGCTGCTGACCGGCCGCCACCGGCACCAGGGACTGGCCGCTGGGTATCCGGGCGCGGTAGTCGGCCACATCAGCGGCCGTCACGGTGATCGCTGGGCCATCCTGCCCAGCGTCGAGCGGATGGTCGGTGAGAACCACGTACGCGGTCATCACCTTGGCCACACTGCCGATCGGCACCGGGTTCGCCCCGCCGGAGCCGCCGAGACTGCCGATACCGTCGACGTCCAAGCGGGCCTGGCCCTGCGCCGGCCAGGCGATGTCGGTGACCTGCCCTGGTATGGACACCGAGGCCGGAACCGTCAGCGACAGCTCGGCCGGCGGCACCGGGCGACCAAGCTGCACTCCGGCGAGCAAGCCGAACCCGACCAGCAGCAGCACCAACGACACAACGACGCCGAGCAGGAGACGGCGCCGAGGCGGGCGTGGGACCGCGTTGGCCGGCGCCTCGTCCCCCGAAGGGAATGACGTTGATGGGTTGGACGAAGACTGAAGGGGCTGTTCGCCGTAGAGCATGACCGGTGCCTCCTGAGCAGTGGTGCCAAGAGGCTATCCGCCCGCCATCGCCCCCACGATCAGAAAGGGCTCGGTCCCCGTCGCGACCGCTGCTGGCAGCGGGGTGTCCGGCTGTTCGTGGGACAGGTCGTGTTCGCAGGCGAAGAACCTCACGAACGCTCGGCGCTGCCCGGTGACGTGATCGCGGATCGTTCCGCGCAGCGTGGGGTAGTCGGCCTCGAGCGCGTCGATGACCGAGCGCTGCGTGGCCTCGCCCTCGATGTGTAGTCGCACCTCGCCGTCGACGCGGGCGAGCGTCCGCAGATGTGCCGGGAGCACTACGCGGATCATGGCAGGGTTTGTACTTCGACGGACAGCACGGCCGGAAGGTCTCGGACGATGGGTGCCCAACTGTCGCCGGCGTCGGCTGATACGTACACCTGCCCGCCGGTCGTACCGAAGTACACGCCGCACGGATCGAGCGAGTCGACGGCCATCGCGTCGCGCAGCACGTTGACGTAGCAGTCGCGTTGCGGCAGGCCTTTCGTGAGCGCCTCCCACTCGTTTCCGCCGGTCCGGCTGCGGTATACCCGCAGCATTCCGTCGGGCGGGAAATGTTCTGAGTCGCTCTTGATCGGCACGACATAAATGGTGTCCGGCTCGTGCGCGTGAACTTCGATCGGGAACCCGAAGTCGCTCGGCAGGTCGCCGCTGACCTCCTGCCACGATTCGCCCGCGTCGTCGCTGCGCATGACGTCCCAGTGTTTCTGCATGAACAGCACGTCCGGCCGGGATGGGTGCATCGCGATGTGGTGGACACAGTGGCCGACCTCGGCGTCCTGGTCGGGGATGCCGTCGGAGCGCAAGCCGCGGTTCACCGGCCGCCACGTCTTACCGGCGTCGTCGGTGCGGAACACGCCCGCAGCCGAGATGGCGACGAACATCCGCGCGGGGTCGTTCGGATCCAGCACGATCGTGTGCAGGCACAATCCACCGGCGCCCGGCTGCCAGGAGGGTCCCGTGCCGTGCTCGCGCAGTCCACGGAGCTCCTGCCACTCCTGCCCGCCGTCGGTCGAGCGGAACAAGGCGGCGTCCTGAACCCCGGCGTAGACGGTGTCCGGATCGGTCAGCGAGGGTTCCAGATGCCAGACCCGCGTGAACTCCCACGGGCGTAGCGTGCCGTCGTACCACTGGTGGGTGCCGGGGACGCCTTCGTACCGAAACTCGTTACCCATCGGCTGCCACGTCTTGCCACCGTCGTCCGAGCGCTGGATCAACTGCCCGAACCAGCCACCCGACTGCGACGCGTACAGCCGATCCTGGTCAGCAGGAGATCCCTTGAGGTGGTAGATCTCCCACCCCGCGAAATGGGGGCCACTGACGTCCCACCGTTCGCGCCCCGCGTCCGACGTCAGGACGAACGCGCCCTTGCGCGTACCAACCAGTACCCGTACCCCGCTCATACGTCCTCCTTGCCTTCCTTTGCGCATAGCCTGAGGTCACTCTTCGCCTGACCGTAGGCGACCGAAGCGTCTCCGGCGAACGCTGCCGCCTGTACAGACCGGGGCGGACGGCAAAACTCATCGGTCGAATCCGAACCGAGATGGACAATGCTGTCCGCGATGGCCTCGGCGGTGAACCCGGCGGTCGTGGACTGCTGTCTATTGCCAGTGGCAGAGTGACCTGTGAAAGGTCCGGTCGGTCACAGCGGCGGTTCGAAGGCGCGTACCGGTGGCGGGTCGCCCGCGAACCGGGTGATCTCGACGAGGGCGTGCTGGCCGGTGCAGCCCTGTGCCAATCGCGAGGTGCCGCGGTCGTCCGTCAGCACGTTGGGGTTGCCGTGTACGCAGCTCGCGACCTCGGACGACGGGTCGAACCAGGCGCCGGTCGACAGCTGTGCCACACCGGGTCGGACATCGGTGGACAATACTGCGCCGGCCAGCAGACTGCCCCGGTCGTTGTGCACCCGGACCACGTCGCCGGCCGTGATGCCGCGCGCCGCCGCGTCGTCGGGGTGCAGCCGTACCGGCTCCCGGCCGGCGACCTTCGATCCGCGGCTGTGACCCCCCATGTCGAGCTGGCTGTGGAGCCGGGTCGCGGGCTGGTTGGCGATGAGGTGCAGCGGGAAGCGCGCCCGGTCCCGCCACGATGTCGGCACGATCCACCGTGGATCACCGGGACAGTCCGGGTACCCGAATCCGGCGACGGTCGCCGAGTGCAGTTCGATCCGCCCGCTCGGGGTGTCCAGCCGGTGCCGCTCCGGGTCGGTCCGGAAGTCGTCGAACAGTACCCGGTCCTCCTGGTGGCCGGGCAGTTCGAGCGCACCCGGTCCGGCCCAGAACTCGTCGAAGGCGGGTACGTCGAAGCCGGACCGGTCGCGCCAGATCTCGTACAGGTGCGCCAGCCAACCGGCCGCGTCCCGACCTTCGGTGAAGAGGTCGGCCACGCCGAGCCGCGCGGCCACGTCACCAAAGATCGTGTACTCGTCGCGGGCTTCCCGGTACGGCGCGGACACCCGGCGCATCGCGACGAGGTGGGAGTCGCCCCGGCCCACCCCGAGATCCTCGCGCTCCAGCGTCGTGGTCACCGGCAGCACGATGTCGGCGTGCCGGGCGGTCGGCGTCCAGTACGGCTCGTGCACGACGATCGTGTCCGGCCTGGTGAACGCCCGGTGCAGCCGGCGGAGATCCTGGTGGTGATGGAACGGGTTGCCGCCGGCCCAGTAAACGAGTCGGATGTCGGGGTAGGTCAGTCGCCGGCCGTCGTAGTCGAACTCCTCGCCCGGGTGCAGCAGCATGTCGGCGACCCGGGCGCACGGGATGAACGTGTCGACCGGGTTGCGGCCCTGCGGGAGCGTCGGCAGGCCGTACGGGAGCGAGCCGTTGCCGACGTCGCCGATCGAGCCGTATCCGTGGCCGAAGCCGCCGCCGGGTAGCCCGATCTGCCCGAGCAGCGCGGCCAACCCGACGGCTGTCCACAGTGGCTGCTCGCCGTGCTCGGTGCGCTGCAACGACCACGAGACGGTGACCATGGTCCGGCCGGCCGCCATCCGCCGGGCCAACGCGACCAGATCCGACTCCGCCAGCCCGGACAGCGCCGCGGCCCACGACGGCGTCTTCGGCACGCCGTCGGCGGTTCCCAGCACGTAGTCGACGAACCGGTCCGCGCCGACGGTGTACCGGTCCAGAAAAACCTTGTCGGCCAGGTCTTCGGTGATGAGCACGTAGGACAGTGCGAGCATCACCGGTACATCGGTGCCGGGGATCAGCGGGTACCAGTCGCCGGTCAACTCGCCGGGCAGATCGTCACGCAGCGGGCTGACCGAGGCGACCCGCATGCCGCGTGCGGTGGCCGCCCGCAGCCGGTCGCGCAGCGTGTGCCGGGTCCGGCCGCCGGGTGTGACCCAACTGTTGGCGGTGCGTACCCCGCCGAACGCCACCAGTAGGTCGGTGTGTTCGGCGATGACCGCCCAGTCGGTGCCCTCCCGGATCGCCGCGTGCCCGCCGCGCGGGCCGAAGATGTGCGGCAGCACCACGAGCGAGGCGCCCAGACTGTAGCTGTTGACCGACGACGTGTACCCGCCGACCAGGTTGAGGAATCGGTGCAGTTGCCCCTGGGCGTGGTGGAACCGGCCGGCGCTGGCCCACCCGTACGACCCGCCGTACACCGCCTCGCCGCGTACCCGGCGCAGTTCGCGGGCGACCAGGTCCAGTGCCACGTCCCAGTCGACCTCGACGAAGCTGTCGTCGCCCCGGCTCTCGTCGGGGCCCGGCCCGCGCTCCAACCAGCCGCGGCGGATCGCCGGCCGGCCGACCCGGGCCGGGTGGTGGTGCGCGTCCGCAATGTTGTCCAGCAACGGCGACGGATCAGGGTCGGCCGGGTGCGGGCGCACCCGCAGCCGCCCGTCCTCACCGGTCGACGCGAGGAACGTCCCCCAGTGCGAGGAGCTCGTGCTCATAGGCGTACCGAGTGGTCTGTGATCTTGATCTTGGCGGACAGCACCTTGCGCTGGGCCAGCCAGTCCGCCCCGTACTGCAGCGCGGCGATCCCCTCGTCGTTGATGAAATTCCAGGTGACCTGCACGTTGTTCGCCACGATCTTGTCGATGACCGGCTGCGGGTACTTCGACACCTGGTTGCCGATCTGCTGCGCCTCGGCCGCGTGCTGGTTGGCCCAGTCCTGCTCGGCCTTGTACGCGTTGATGACCGCCCGGATAGTGCCCGGATTGTCTTTGGCGTAGTCCCGGCGCACCAGGTACGTGCCGAAGTCGATCTGCTTCGGTAGCTCGTCCCCGTCGACGAAGATCGGTTTCGCGCCGTACTGCACCTCAGCCACCTCCAGCGGCCCTGACCAGATGGCCCACGCGTCAACCTTGCCGGACGCGAACGCGGGCGCGGCGTCCGGCGGGTTGAGGTAGGTGACGTTCACCTTATCGCGCGGCACGTTGTATTTTTCCAGGGCCGCCACGAGCAGAAACTCGCCGAGTCCGGCCTTGTTGACGGCCACGTTCTTGCCGACCAGGTCCTTGACCGAGGTGATGCCGGACCCGGGCAGCGCGAGGATCGACGTGATACGCGGAGTGGACTTCGACCAGGCCACGTAGACCAGCGGACCACCGGACAGGATCGCCTGGTCGGCCGGGGTGGAGCTGCCGCCGAAACTGAAGTCGGCGGTCCCCGCGGTGACCGCCTGCAGCGTCGGCGCGTGGTTGGGGAACGGGCCGATCCACTCGACGTCGATGCCCTGGTCTTTCAGGGTCTTCTCGAATACGCCCCGGGTCTTGGGCACCGAGATCGCGCCGTAGGTCAGGCGTACCTTGGTGCGCTTGTTCGCGGCGCCGCTGGCCGTCGACCCGCCGCAGCCCGCCAGGGCCGGCAAGGCTCCTGTGAGGGTGATGCCGGCGACCGCCGCGCCGGTGAGGAGGGACCGTCTGGACAGGCTCATCGCCATCTCACTTTCCAGGCTTTGCGTAGTTGGGGTGCCAGCTCAGTAGCCGGCGTTCCAGCAGTCGGGCGATCAGGTCGGCGACGATGCCGATCAGCGCGTACAGCACGATGACGAGGACGATCACGTCGGTCTGGAGGAACTCGCGGGCGTTGGTGGCCATGAAGCCGATGCCGGCCGCGGCTCCCACGGTCTCGGCCACGACCAGCGCGAGCCAGGCGTTGGTGAGCGCGAGCCGGACCCCGTTGAGGATCGACGGCAGCGCGCCGGGCAGCACGACGGCCCGGATCAACGCCAGCCGGCCCAGGCCGGTCACCCGTCCCATCTCCAGCAGCTTCGGGTCGACCTGGCGGATGCCGAGCACGGTATTGAGGTACAGCGGGAAGAGCGTGCCCAGGGCGACGAGGAAGATCTTGCCGGTTTCGCCGACCCCGAACCAGACGATGACCAGCGGGATGATCGCGAGGAACGGGATGGCGCGCACGATCTGGACGGTGCGATCGAGTATCGCCTCGGCCAGCCGGGACAGGCCGACCGCGATGCCGAGTGCGAGGCCGAGGCTGGCGCCGATGGCGAACCCGATCACGGCCCGTTGCAGGCTGATGAGCAGGTGCCGGGGCAGCTCACCGGTTTCGGTGAGGTTGCGCGCGGTGGCGAGCACGGTCAGCGGCGCCGGCAGGATCTGCGGCGAGATCACACCGGACCGCGCGAGAGCCTGCCATACCGCGAGCAGGATCACCGGAGTGGTCCAGGAAATGATTCGGTACGGGGTGCGCATGCGGCGCCGCCGCGCTGGCGTGGCTGGACCCGTTGGCGTGGCTGGACCCGTTGGCGTTGCTGACTCCGCGTCCGCGGACTGATACCCGGCGTGCGTGGATGCTGCGGGTGTCACCTGCTCGGCGGCGACGGTCGGATGTGACATGCGCTCCTCCTGCGGAGGTGGCTGATCGTTGTCCTGGCGCGATCGCGGGTCCGCAACGTGGGGCGACCGGGTGGTGGGATTCGGGTGCAGCCGGGTCGCTGGCAGCGGTCAGGTGCCCGGCGCACCGGGCGCTGGTTCAGCTGGCCGGACAGGCGCAACAGGCGCAACAGGCGCGGCTGGTGGGTGTCGCGCGGCCGGTGAACATGGTGCAACTGTGGAGCATGCGATGCCAGGATGTCAACTATTCCTATCTGTGAGATAGGAAAATGGGATTGCGTTGACAGTACCCGGCGTACGTCTGGCAGGTTCATGGAAGAACGTGAGGAGATGTCATGCCACCCTCGATCCAGTACGACGCCGCCTATCTCGCGACCGGATCCGCCACTCCCGCGCAGCCGATACCGCCGCTGCGACAACCAGACCTCGACCGGCTACCCAATCTCGTCGCCGCGTTGGCGCGGGACGCGGCCGGACACGACCGCGACGGCTCGTTCCCCGCCGACGGGGTGGCCGGCGCGCACACCGCCGGCTTGCTCACGCTCACCGTGGCGCGGCGTTTCGGCGGGCCTGGTGGCGGTCTGGCCGACACCGTGCACGTGCTGCGCGAGCTCGGGCGCGGCGACCCGTCGGTGGCGCTGGTCACCGCGATGACCCTGCTCACCCACGCCGGGCAGGCGCGTAGCGGTAGTTGGCCGGAGCGAATCTACCGCGAGGTGCTGGCCGAGGCCGCAAGTGGCCCGGTGCTGATCAACGCGCTGCGGGTCGAACCGGAGCTCGGTACCCCGACGCGCGGTGGCCTGCCGGCGACGACCGCCCGGCGTACCGCGGACGGCTGGTCGCTGACCGGCCGGAAGATTTACTCCACCGGTGCGGTGGCGCTGCGCTGGATGCTGGTCTGGGCGCGTACCGACGAGGACCCGGTCCGGGTCGGCGCGTTCGTGGTACGCGCGGACAGCCCCGGCATCACCATCGAGCCGACCTGGGACCATCTCGGGCTGCGCGCCAGCCGCAGCGACGACGTCCGCTTCGACGGGACGCCGGTTGCCGCGGACGCCACCGTCGGCCTCGCCGTTCCGGGGCAGTCCACCATGGATCCGACGCTGCAGATCGGCTGGGGCAGCCTGGCTATCGCGGCGCTGTACCTCGGCGTCGCCCAGGCCGCCCGGGACTGGCTCACCGGGTACCTGCACCAGCGGATACCGACCGCGCTCGGCGCGTCGCTGGCGACCCTGCCCCGGTTCCAGGCCGCGGTCGGCGAGATCGAGGCGCAGATCCAGGGCGCCGACGAGCTGCTCACCTCGCTCGCGGCCCGGATCGATCACGACGAGCCGGCCGCGCTGGCCCGGGCCGGCGTTGCGAAGCTGCTGGTCACCCGGGCCGCGATCAGCGCCGTCGAGCAGGCGGTCGCGCTGGTCGGCAACCCCGGGCTGACCCGTACCAACCCACTCCAACGGCACCTGCGCGATGTGCTGTGCAGCCGCATCCACACTCCGCAGGACGACGCCATCCTCAGCGCGACCGGCCGGTCCACGCTCGGTTTGCACTAACTCGGTTCACAGTAAGGAGTTCCCCATGACCGTCGAGTTCATCGGGATGATCGGTACCCGGGACGCGTCGGAGACCCGCGCGCCGGCCGGCCCGGTCGTCGACCCCGACTACGTCCGCCGCTTCGCCCGCGCACACGAGGACGGCGGGTTCGACAAGGTACTCATCGGGTATGGCTCCGCGACGGCGGACGGCACGCAGGTCGCCGCGTACGCCGCCGCGTACACCGAGCGGCTCGGTTTCCTGGTCGCGCACCGACCCGGATTCGTGTTCCCGACCACCGCCGCCCGCATCTTCGCCACCCTCGACCAGTTCACCGGCGGCCGGATCGCGGTACACACGATCACCGGCGGGCAGGACGCCGAACAGCGCCGTGACGGCGACTACCTGGGCAAGGACGACCGGTACGCGCGCACCGACGAGTACCTGGGGATCCTGCGCCGGGCCTGGGAGGCAGCCGAGCCGTTCTCCCACGAGGGCCGGTTCTACCGGTTCGAGGACTTCGTGCTCGCCGCCAAGCCGGCGCACCGGATCCCGTTGTACTTCGGTGGCTCGTCGGCCGCCGCGTACGGGGTCGGGGCCAGGCGCGCCGACGTGTACGCGTTGTGGGGTGAGCCGCTCGCCGAGACCGCCGAGCAGATCGCCACCGTACGCGCGGCCGCTTCCGCGGCTGGCCGTACCGACCCGGTCCGGTTCAGCGTGTCCTTCCGGCCGATCCTCGGGCCGACCGAGGAACTGGCCTGGGAACGGGCGTACCGGATCCTCGACACCATCAAGGGCGCCGGTGGGGGACTGGGCAACTTCGTCGGCGACCGGCGGCGCATCCTCGGCGGCGACGAGCCGCAGAACGTCGGCTCGCAACGGCTGCTGGCCGCCGCGTCGAAGGCCGACCGCCATGACCGTGCACTGTGGACGGCTACGGCGGCGGCGTCCGGTGCGGCCGGCAACTCCACCGCGCTGGTCGGCACCCCGGAGACGGTCGCGCAGGCGTTGTTGGACTACGTCGACCTCGGAGTGACCACGTTGCTGATCCGCGGGTACGACCCGGTCGACGACGCGATCGACTACGGCCGTCACCTGCTGCCCCTGGTCCGTTCCGAGCTGGCGGCGCGTTTGTCCCGCGTACCTGAGCCGGTTTGATGGTCGCGGACCTCGACCTGGGCACGGACGTCCTGGTGATCGGAGGCGGACTGGCGGCCACCTGGACCGCCCTGGCCGCGGCCGGGCAGGGGGCGTCGGTGGTCCTGGTCGACAAGGGGTACTGCGGCACCAGCGGTGTGACCGCGACCGCCGGGGTCAGTCACTGGCTGGTGCCGCCGGAGTCGCGGGCCGACGCGATCGCGCAGCGCCAGCTCATCGCGGGCGGGCTCGCTGACGAGAGTTGGATGGCCCGCATCCTGGAGTTGACCTGGTCCACGCTGCACAGTCTCGACCTGCCCTTCCCTGCCCCGGAGGACGGCCGTCGGCGCTATCGCACGATCCGTGGGCCGGAGTACCTGCGCGCCATGCGGCGGCTGGTCAAACGGGCCGGGGTAATGGTTCTCGACCACCACCCGGCGCTCGAACTGCTGGCCGACGCCGACGGGGTGGTCTGCGGCGCCACCGGGGTCCGTCGCCAGCATGGTGGTGGCTGGCTGGTCCGTGCCGGGGCCGTCGTCCTCGCCACCGGTGGCTGCGCGTTCCGGTCACGGCTGCTCGGCGCTCACGGCAACACCGGAGACGGACTGCTGATGGCGGCCGAGGCCGGTGCCGAACTGTCCGGCATGGAGCTGGCCAACTACTACACGCTCGCGCCGGCGTTCTCCACGATGACCCGGTCCATGTCGTACCTGTTCGGTACGTACGTCGACGCGTCGGGTCAGGAGATCGCACTGCCGGCCGGGCCGGGGCGCACCGAGATTCTGGCGCGGGCGATGCTCGACGGGCCGGTCTTCACCCGGCTGGACCGGATGCCGGAGTACATCCGCGCCCAGCTGCCCGAGGTGCAGCCCAACTTCATGCTCCCGTTCGACCGCCGCGGGATCGACCCATTCCGGGACTTCTTCGAGGTGACGCTGCGGGCCGAGGGGACGGTCCGGGGCGTCGGTGGGCTGCGGGTGGCCGATGTCGATTGTGCCAGCACGGTACCGGGACTCTGGGTCGCCGGTGACGTGGCGAGTCGGGAACTGGTGTCGGGAGCGTCGTCGGGCGGCGGTGCGCAGAACTCGTCCTGGGCGCTGTCATCGGGTACCTGGGCCGGCGCCGCCGCGGCCCGGCACGCGCTGGCCACCGCCCATGGCACCGTAGGCGCGCGGGACCGGCCGGTCCGTCCGCTGGGTCGCGTCGGACTCCGGGCGAGCGGCGAGGCCGACCCGGCCGACGTGGTGGCGGCGGTCCAGGCTGAGCTGAACCCGTACGACAAGAACATCTTCCGGACCGGCACTGGGCTGCGGGCTTCGCTGCGGGTACTCGACGACCTGTGGGTATCCGTACGCGACGGGCTGCGCGGTCCGGATCCGGTCGCCCGCCGGGAAGCGGCCGCACTGGTCGCCGCCGGCCGATGGGTCTACACCTCGGCGTTGACCCGGGCCGAGAGCCGGGGCATGCACCAGCGGGTGGACGCGCCCGGCACCGACCCCGAGTTCGGCGTTCGGCTGCTCGTCGGCGGTCTGGACCGGGTGTGGAGCCGCTCCGAAAAGCAGCCTCTGGAGGTCGCCGCATGATCGAGCTGGTACTCGCCGACCGGTGCACCACCTGCGACATCTGCGTGAAGGTGTGCCCGACCAACGTATTCGACGCGGTACCCGACGCGCCACCGGTGATCGCCCGGCAGAGCGACTGCCAAACCTGCTTCATGTGCGAGCTCTACTGCCCGGTGGACGCGCTGTACGTCGACCCGGACTGCGAGCATCCGGTCCCGGCCGACGCGGCGGCGGTGGCCGCGACGGACTGGCCCGGGCAGTACCGGCGCGACTCCGGCTGGGGGCGCTGGCGCGGCCGGAATACCAACCAGAGCTGGCGGATGGACGCCATCTTCGCGACCGCCCGCGAGATTCTGGGGCGCTAGTAGAGGCCCTTGTCGAAGTACGTTCCCACATTCAGCTTCGTCGACAGGACCTTGGCGTCGTAGTACGTGTCAGCCACATCCTGCAGGTCCGCCACGACCGTGTCGTCCAGTGGTACCAGGTTGGTCGCGCCCCGCGTGGTCTGGATCCGGACCACCTCCTCGGGCAGCTTGGTGAGCTGGGCGACCAGTTTCACGTTGTCGTTCTGGTTGGTGTTTGCCCAGTCCAGCGATGCCCCGATCCGCTTGATGAAGTCGGCGATCGCGGCCCGCTTAGCCCTGTCGGCCAACGCTTCCGTGGTGCCGGCGTAGAAGCTCAGGCCCTTGCTGACCCCGGTGCCGTCGGCGAGCACCCGGCCGCCCTTGTTCTGCACGATCGCGGTGTACGGGTCCCAGGTGCCCCATGCGTCGATCTTGCCGGAGTTGAACGCCGCCTGCGCGTCGGCCGGTTGCAGGTACGTCAGGTTGACGTCCGAGGCGGTCAGCCCGTTCTTCTTGAGCAGGCCGAGGGTCAGGAAATGGCCGACGCTGCCCTTCGTGGTGGGCGAGACGGTCTTGCCCTTGAGGTCGGCCACGCTGTGGATGGGGGAATCCTTCGGCACGAGCAGGGCCAGCCCGTGGTTGGTCACCGACTGGGAGGCCGACAGGACCTTGATCTTCGCACCGCCACCGATCGCGTTGAGGATCGGCGCGTCGCCCGCGCCGCCGATGTCGATCGCCTTGGCGCGCAGGGCTTCCAGCAATGGTGCCGCCGCGGCGAACTCCGACCACTCGACCTTGTACTTCGCGCCGGCGAGCGCCTTGGCCGCCTCGAACCGGGCCTTGGCCTGGCCGGCCTGGTCGCCGACCTTGATGGTCACCTTGGACAGGTCGACCGGGCCATCGGCCTTGGCGGCGGTGGTGGTGGTGCTGCCGCAGCCGGTGAGCAACGAGGCGGCGAGCACGGCCGCGGCGCCGAGGGCGGCACCGCGTCTACCGTAGACAGCTTTCATGGGGAGTCTCCGAGTCCATGGTCATGGCGATCCATCGGCCGGTGCGGGCGAAGCTGGGCCGATCGTACGGGCGCTCGCAGGTACTTGACAATTCCTATCTGTAACATAGGATTTGGCGCATGGCGCGGACGCTTTTTCTCACCACCCGGGGGTACATCGACCTCCTCCGGGTGAAGTCCGCGTGCTGTCCGGCCACCTGATTCGACGCCTGCCGTCCGCCCCCCCGACGTGCGGAGTACAGATGACGACCGAACAGCTCATGGCACCCACCTCCACACCGACCGCCGCGCCGGCGCCCGAAGACGGGACCGTCGAACTGGTCAGGGTGCGTGCGACGGCCACCCGCCGCCGTCTGATCCCGCGCTGGGTACGGCGCCTCGCCGGTCCGCTCGCATTGGTCAGCCTGTGGGCGGGGGGCAGCGCAAGCGGCCTGATCCCGGCCGACATCCTGGCCTCGCCGGTGACCGTGCTGACCACCGGCGGCCACTTGCTGGCGACCGGTGAACTGGAGGCGGCGATGGCGGCGTCGCTGCGGCGGGTACTGATCGGGCTGGCCATCGGCGTGACGGTCGGGGTCGCGTTGGCGCTGGTCTCCGGCCTGCTGCGGATCGGCGAGGACCTGGTCGACCCGAACATGCAGATCCTGCGTACCGTCCCGTTCTTCGGCCTGATCCCGCTACTCATCATCTGGTTCGGCATCGACGAGGCGCCGAAGGTCGCGCTGGTCGCGCTCGGTGTGACGTTCCACCTGTACCTCAACCTGTACGCCGGGGTGCGCAACGTCGACGCGGGGCTGGTCGAAGCCGGCCGAACCCTCGGCATGTCCCGCGGCGCGCTGATCCGGCACGTGGTGCTGCCTGGCGCGCTGCCCAACCTGATGACCGGCCTGCGGTATGCGCTGGCGACCGCCTGGCTGGCCCTGGTGTTCGCGGAGCAGATCAACGCGACGACCGGCATCGGATACCTGATGAACAACGCGCGCGATTTCTTCCAGACCGACGTGATCGTGGTCTGCCTCGCCGTGTACGGGCTGCTCGGGCTCGGTGCCGACCTGCTCGTCCGACTCCTGGAAAGGGTGCTGCTGGCATGGCGACCGACGTTCAGCGGCGCGTGATCCGGCCCGTGACGAAGGCCGTTTCCGCGCCGACCGTCACCGTCCGAGGGCTCACCCGGGCGTTCGACGGGCGGCGCGTGATCGACGGCCTCGACCTGGACATCGCCCGTGGCGAGTTCGTGGCCCTGCTCGGCGCGAGCGGCTGTGGCAAGAGCACGCTGCTGCGTATCCTGGCCGACCTGGACAACGAGATCGACGGCGAGGTACTGGTCGCGAAGCGCCGCGCGGTCGCGTTCCAGGCGCCCCGGCTGCTGCCGTGGAAACGGGTGTGGCGCAACGTCGTACTCGGGCTGCCCGGCCGGCCGGATCAGGGCCGGGCGCTCGCCGCGCTGGCCGAGGTCAACCTCACCGACCGGGCGAAGGCGTGGCCCAAGACGCTGTCCGGCGGCGAGGCGCAGCGCGCCGCCCTGGCCCGGGCCCTGGTGCGCGAGCCCGACCTGCTGCTGCTCGACGAGCCGTTCGCCGCGCTCGACGCGCTGACCCGACTCAAGGTGCAGGACCTGGTAGCCGGCCTGTGGCAGCGGCACGGACCGGCGGTCCTGCTGGTCACCCACGACGTCGAGGAGGCACTGCGGCTCTCCGACCGGGTACTCGTGATGGCCGACGGCGTGATCCGCCACGACGTACCCGTCGAGCTGCCCCGGCCACGCGATGTGGCGGATCCCGCGTTCGTGGCGCTGCGCACTCAACTACTGCGTTGGCTGGGTGTAGAGGTAACGGCATGACCGACTCCTTTCACCAGAAGTTGCACCACGTCGCCGGCGGAAGCCTGCACGCCGACACCGCCCAGAGCAGCGGCATGCGCAGGGTCGAAGCCATCAGCGGCAAGACCGTCGGCTCACAGGCCCTCTGGATGGGCCAGACCCACGTCGCCGCCAGCACCGCGTCCGCCGACCACCACCACGGCGAGTCCGAGACCGCGATCTACGTGGTGAGCGGCAACCCCGAGTTCGTGTTCCTCGACGAGAACGGGGTCGAGACCCGGCACCGGACCCAGCCCGGCGACTACGTCTTCGTGCCGCCGTTCGTGCCGCACCGCGAAGAGAACCCCGACCCCGACCACGAGGCCGTCGTGGTCATCGCCCGAACCACGCAGGAGGCGATCGTGGTCAACCTGCCCGATCTCAGCAGTGCTCGAAAGGAAACCTGATGCCCGTCGAGTTCATCGGTCTCATCGCCACCCAGGAGGCGTCCGAAATCAAGCAGGCGTCGGGGCCGCTGGTCGACCCGGCGTACACCCGCCGCATCGCCCGAGCCCACGAGGACGCCGGCTTCGACCAGGTGCTCATCGGGTACAGCTCCGGCTATCCGGACGGGGCGCAGGTCGCCGCGTACGCAGCCGCGCACACCGAGCGGCTGACCTACCTGGTCGCCCACCGCCCCGGGTTCGTCTTCCCGACGCTGGCGGCGCGTACCTTCGCCACGCTGTCCCAGTTCGCCGGCGGCCGGGTCACACTCAACATCATCACCGGTGGGCAGGACACCGAGCAGCGTCGCGACGGTGACTATCTCACCAAGGACGAGCGGTACGACCGGACCGACGAGTACCTGACGATCCTCAAGCGCGCCTGGTCGTCGACCGAACCGTTCGGCTTCGACGGCCTGCACTACCGGTTCGAGGACTTCGTCGCGCAGGTGCGGCCCGAGGGCGGTCACATTCCGCTGTACTTCAGCGGTTCGTCGCCGGCCGCGTACCGGGTCGGCGGCCGGCACGCCGACGTGTACATGCTCTGGGGCGAGCCGCTGGCCGAGACCGCCGAGCAGATCGCCTCGGT
>JAOPWA010000082.1 GCA_025965915.1 Dactylosporangium sp.
GCAGCCTGCGGGGTCTTCACGGCCTGACGGCGCAGGCTGCGCTCGGTCAAAGCGCCGAACAGCAGCCCGAACGTGGTCCACAGCACCAGTTGGGTGCCCAGCGAGGCCAGTCGGAAGCGCCACAGCAGGGTTGCCGAGAAGGCGGCGGGTACTTCGTCGACCGTCGGGAGCACGAGTTCGGCAAGGGCGACGACCGCCACGAACACGGCGGCCGCGGCCAGGTTGGCGTTCCAGGTGTCGAGCCGCCGGGTCAGCGACCGGCCGACCAGCACCGCCACGATCGCGGCCGCCGCTGAGATGACGATCATCAGGAAGTACAGGGCGGTGCGCCGGCCGACGCTGTCTGGGCTGCCGACCGCGGGTGGGTTGGCCGGGTACTTGACGAACGGTGCCGCGAAGATCGCGACGAATCCGATCGCGGCGACGAGTAACGAGGTGGTTCGGGCGCTGAGCTGGCCGAGTCGGCCGTAGGCGAACGCGAATGCCAGCCCGAAGACACCACCCAGGGCGGCGCCGTAGACGAGGACCGCGACGGCCAGTCCGACGGTGGACTGCAGGGTGCGGCTGACCAGTTCGTGTTCGTGGTCGCCGGGCGGGGTGTGCGCGGCCTCGAAGGCGATGGCGTTGTTGACCTGCGGTTCGCCGAACAGCGATGAGAAGGCGATGGCGAGCAGCCCGGCGGCCATGCCGACGAGCATGCCGCGCACCAGGAGTGTGCGTGCGGTCATCGTGGGGCTGCCGGGCTCAGTGGCAGGGGAAGCCGAGGATGTGCCGGCCGTCGTGGGTGACCTCGTGCACCCAGTGGCCCGACACCAGCGACGTCGCGCCCTGCTCGGCGCCGACGAAGTAGATGGCCACAATCGCCAGCAGGAGACCGAACACGGCCCAGGGCAGCAGCTCGCGCAGCGGAATCACTACCGGCGCCGGGGTGGTGTGCGGGGTGGGCAGAGCCCCCGCATGTGCCATGGCGAACCTCCTCGGGATCACGCGTCCCGCTCGGTAGTGCATTGACGACGGTGTCGGGTCTGGCTCCCGGCCACCACGAGGGTGGACCGGTCACAGTGGCGCGACCGCGCCGGATTCCAACCGGCTTCCCACACCGTCCTTAGACGACAGTGACGCTAGCCCGTACCGCAGCGCTGTCAACGTAGACCCTGTCACCACACCGCCATGACCACCAAGGGCCAGCTACTCCTGCGGGCGCGACGAGCGCGGGTCGGTCAGCCAGTCATCGGCGAAGTGCTTGAGCGCGGGCACATCCAGCTTGCCGCACAGCAGTGTGTCGTAGGCGTGGACGGCTTTGACGGCTTCGGCCTGTCCCGACGCCGGCGCGCCGACCACCTTGCCGGCGCTGGAGTCGGTCACGTACGCCCGCAGCTGGTCCACCTGGTCAGCGGGCAGACTCGCCTGGTAGTGCACGATCACGAACCCATCACCCATGAGATGACCGAAACCCTTGTCCGGCACCGTGTCGGCAGGCTCGAAGAATGTCTTGGCCGGGTGGCCTCCGCCGGCCGGGTAGGTCTCAGTGCGCTTGCGCACCTCGCAGCCGACCGCCGCGGTGCTCGCCCCGTTGTCGGCCGGCCACACCACCACCAGCACCACCGCGGCCACCAGCCCCACCACAGCCAGGCCGGCGTGCGCGGCCCGCCGGGCGTTCGACCAGGTGATGTAGGTGCGCAGCACGTCACCGAGCATGAACATACCCACCACGGCCATCAGCTGCCCGAGCTCGACGCCGACGTTGAAGGCGATCACCCGGGCCAGCACCCCGTCCTCGGGTCGCACCAGATCCTGCAGCCGCGTCGACAAGCCAAGTCCGTGCACCAGCCCGAAGCCGAGCACCGCGGCGGCGAACCACAGCCACTGCGTGGGCCGGCCGAACCAGCCCACCACACCGACGAACACCAGGCTGAGCACGATCACGATGTCCACCAGGGTGGCGTTGATCCGCCACTGCGCCAGCGTGGCCACGATCAATGTGATGCTGTGACCCAACGCGAACAGCGAGATCAGCTTCGCCGCCCGCTTCACCTGGCCGGCCAGCAGCACCACACCCGCGACGAACAGCAGGTGGTCCCAGCCAGCCAGCATGTGCTTGAACCCCAGCCACACGAACCCCGACGCGGTCTCACTCGTGCCGCCGATGCCGTGGGCGAACGCGGCGGTGGGCAGGCCGAGCAGCACCGCCGCGCCGACCGCGCCCACCACGGCGCACCGGCGTAGCACCGCCGGCCGGCCCCAGCCGCCTGCCGGTGTCATCGTCGACCTGTCCGTCACGTCATGCTCTTTTCGTCGGACGCCTACGTCAGGCGCCGCTGGCGATCAAGGATCGGTTGGGTAGTCGCTGGTGCCGCCCGGCCAGTTCCCGCCGCCGAAAGCGCCGCCGTCGGCGGCGGGGTGACCTTCTACTGAAGCACGGCGTACTCGATGCCGTTGACCACAGCTGAGGTTGTCGCTGCCGTCGATGGTGCGGGACAGCGAGCGCCCGCAGCCCCACGGATCATGACTGCGGAGTGGTCAGACCGCGGCGACGCAGCACGGCCACCGTGACGATGACAGCTACCGCTAGCAAGGACCCGACGATGCCGATGACCGGCCAGGGTGGCCCGGACTGCTTGGTGGGGTCGGCTGCCGCTGTCGGTGTGCTGGGCACGGCCACGGGGGCAGTCGGTGTCGCCTGCGGGGTCGTCGGCGCGGCCGAGGATGCCGCCGCCGGCTTTAGGGTCAGGATTGGTGCGGGTGCGTCCGGCGCGGCCTGACCGGGCGTGGGGATCTCGATCCACCGGTCGATGTGGCCGTCGCTGTAGGTCTGCAGCGTCCGAAACGCCAGGCTGGCCGCGCCGGCGGGTAGTTGGGCGATCCTCACGGCGTGCTTGGCGTCCTCGCTGGCGGGAAGGGCCGGGCCGGCGACCGTGTAGCCGTCCGCGCCCGGGGTCAGCGTCCAACCGGTCGGCCCGGACACCCAGGCAACCTGGTCGGGACGGATCCCGTCGGGCAGCACCACCCGCAGGCTCGCGATCCCCGCGGTCTTGGACTCCGACTCCGCGGAGAAGCTGACGGTGACGTTCGTAGCGCCCGCCTGCGCCTGGTCTGCGGTGACCTCCACGTGCGCGAAGCTCGGCGTGGGCAGCGCCAGCGCGGCGGCGCTCACCGCCGCCAGCACGGTGGCCCGACGTACCCAGCGACCAACCATCAGATTCCTCCAGCCGTCCATCCTGGTTTGGGTACCGCCCGGGATACCGCTCGGCAGCGGGCGGCCCGCCGTCGCGGACCGCCCATCTAACAGTCGGCACGCCGGGCCGGAAAGTTCCGGCCCGCCGTGAACGCGCGACAACGCCCACCCCGCCAGGCCAATCACTGCACGTGCCGGCGCCGGTGCTAGTCGTGCTCGGGCACGCCGCTGACCTGGTGGTCGGCGGCGTGCAGCGCCTCGGCGACCAGCCTGCGCACGTGCCCGCCGCGCGCGGTGTACAGCGCCCGCCGTCCCTCCCGCCGCACCGTGACCAGCCCGGCCAGCCGCAGCTTGCCCAGGTGCTGCGACACCGCCGGCCGGGCCACCTGCAGCGCCGTGGCCAGCGATCCCACGTCGTACTCCCCCGCGCTCAGCAGCCACATCAGCCGCAGGCGGGTCGGGTCGGCCAGCATCCGCAACGCGGTCACCGCCACCTCGACCTGCGCGCCGGTGGGCAGTTCTTGCAGGTCGTTGGCAGTTGCCGTGTTGTCGCGTGCGTACATGAGCACATATCTTGGCACGAGGACCGGCCCGACGGCCAGGCCGTCCGGGCAGAGCACGACGATCGACGGGAATACCGGTGAGCGGGGACCATTCCCACGGCCACGGCCACCACCACGGCACAAGTGGCCACGGTCATGAACGCGACCACGACAGCCACGACCACCACGGGCACGATCAAGCGCACGGCGACCGGCACGCCGGCGCGCGTGGCTGGTGGCATCGGCTGCGCCACCGGCTGACCCCGCACTCTCATGACAGCGCCGACAAGGTCGACGCCGCGATGGAGACCAGCCGCGACGGCATCCGCGCACTATGGATCTCCCTGGCCGTGCTCGGCGCCACCGCCGCCGTCCAGGCGGTCATCGTGGCCTGGTCGGGGTCGGTGGCTCTGCTCGGCGACACCCTGCACAACGTCGCCGACGCGCTCACCGCGGTGCCGCTCGGCATCGCGTTCGTGCTCGGCCGCCGCCCCGCCACCCGCCGCTACACCTACGGCTTCGGCCGCGCCGAAGACCTCGCCGGCGTCCTCATCGTCGTCGTCATCGCCGCCTCCTCAGCCGCCGCCGGCTACGAGGCCATCCGCCGACTGCTGCACCCGGCCGGCGTGTCGCACCTGTGGGCGGTGGCCGGCGCCGGGCTGGTCGGCTTCGTCGGCAACGAACTCGTCGCCCGCTACCGCATCACCGTCGGCCGCCGGATCGGGTCGGCCGCGCTGGTCGCCGACGGACTACACGCCCGCACCGACGGTTTCACCTCCCTGGCGGTGCTGCTGGGCGCCGGCGGGGTGGCGCTGGGCTGGCGATGGGCCGACCCGGCCGTCGGCTTACTGATCACCGTCACCATCCTGCTGGTTCTCAAAGACGCCGCCCGCGAGGTCTACCGCCGGCTCATGGACGCCGTCGACCCCGCCCTCGTCGACACCGTCGAACAGGCTTTGCGTGACACCCCCGGCGTGCTCGGCGTCGGCGCCGTACACCTGCGCTGGATCGGCCACCAGCTACGCGCCGAATGCGAGATCAGCGTCGACCCAACCGCCCCCGTCGTGGCCGCCCACGCCATCGCCGTCGACGCCGAACACCGCCTCATCCACGCCGTCCCCCGGCTGACCGCCGCCCTCGTACACGCCGACCCGCACGCCCCCGACGGCACCGACCACCACCACGACCTCGACCACCACCGCGCCGCCGCCACGGCGGGCGGTGCTGGGTCGTAGACCTACCACCCACCCGGCGTCACCGGCCACGCTGACCCGACCGCGCCGAGGCCGGTGGATGGCTGGCGTCTGCGCCGGTCACACCGCCGGGTACGGGCCCCGGCGGGAGTCAGCCCAACCCGCTGGCTACGGCGCCTCATAGGATGTGCGGATGGCGGAGCTGACAGTTCCGCCGGTCGCCCCGGCCGGCGCCGATGTCGCGCTGCGACCAGCGGTGCGCTGGCTACTGCTGGCCTGGACCCTGCTCGGCCTGACCGCGATGCACACCCTCGGCCACGCCGGCCACACCATGGCCATGGCCGACCATCCCGCCGCCGCCCGCCCGCAGAGCGCGGCGACATTGCTCGCCGCGCGCACCGTGGACACCACGCATCCCGCGATGCTGATGCGGGACGGATGCCCGAACGACTGCGCCCATGTCGGCGACGGCTCCCCGGCCGGCGGAGGCTCCGAGGGGTGGTCAGTGTGCCTGGCGATCCTGACCGCACTCGCCGTCCTCGTGCTGCTGGGATGGCTGCTGCGAGCCACTACCCGGCACGGCACCACGAGCACACCATCGGGGAATCTGCCGCCCACGCCACGCGCCCCACCGCATCTACTCGTCGGACTACGCCTAGCTGACCTGTCGGTACTGCGCAGATAGGCCGCGACCCCACCGATGCCAGCGACACCCCGCTGCGCACCGCTGCCGCGTCCCGCCACCCTGCACACACCGACACCGAGAGGTCTTGTTCACCCATGAAACGCACCATCTTGGCTCGCCGCGCCGCCCTGGCCGGCGCCGCCGTCATCGCCGCCGTCACGCTGGCCGCCTGCGGCAGCCACGACAACGGCCACAACAGCGGCAGTGGCATGCCCGTCATGAACCACAGCTCGGCCAGCAGCCAGCCCAGCGCCACGTTCAACAGCGCCGACGTCATGTTCGCCCAGATGATGATCCCGCACCACCAGCAGGCCGTGGAGATGGCGACCCTCGCCGAAACCCGGGCCGCCGACCCTCAGGTCAAAACCCTCGCCGCGCAGATCAAGGCCGCCCAAGCCCCGGAGATCGCCACCATGACCAAATGGTTGACCGCCTGGGGCCAGCCGACCGCGATGCCCAGCGGCCACGACATGGGCGGCATGAGCCACGGGATGCCCGGCATCATGTCGGACGCCGACATGGCCAAACTCAAAGCCGCCACCGGCACCGAGTTCGACAAGCAGTTCCTACAGATGATGATCGAACACCACAAGGGCGCCATCCAGATGGCCCGCGACGAACAGGCCAACGGAGCGAACCCCGACGCCAAAGCCCTCGCCGCGCGCATCATCCAAACCCAGCAAGCCGAGATCGACACCATGCAGAAGCTGCTCAGTCAGCAGCAGTGAGCAGACGTGTCCTGCGGGGTCGGGGTGCCCGCCCCGACCCCGCAAGCACTCGACCTTTGGCTCCGCCCGCGGCCGGTACTTACGGTTTTCGTCACCCCCCATCGTCGCAGCCGCATGGCCACAAGCCACGCTGCCCCTGCCGAAAACCCATCCGCCCTGGTGAGAGCTGGCGTACCGGGTGTCGGGAATCTTGGCGCCAGTTTCGTGCGCTGGACTCTCACGCAGCCGGTGACCGCCACGGCATGATGGGCTGCCGTGCTGCTGCGACTGGCGTACCTGGGCGTGACGAACGCGTTCGCCGTGCTGCGCCTACTACCCATGAACAACCGGGACAAAGACGTGGAGATCCTTGCCCTGCGCCATCAGATCACGGTGCTGGAACGCCAGTTGGGCAAGGAGAAGGTGCGGTTCGACGGGACCGATCGGGCGTTCCTGGCGGCGCTGCTGCACCAGCTGCCGCGCGACGTGCTGCGTCGAGTGAGGCTGCTGGTGCGTCCGGATGTCGAAGCCGGTGTCTTCCAACTCCAGGCCCAGGCAGTACTTCCACGAGATTCGGTCGGCGAGGGCCTGCGCGGCGTCGCGGTCGGACAGGTTGTGCCGGAACTGCAGGATCGTCACCATCAGCAGCAACGCCGGGGACAGGCCCGGCTGCCCGAGCGAGGAGTAGATGTCCTCGAACAGTCCGGCGGTGAAATCCTGGTCGTGAAACAGCGGACCAAGAGCGTCCCGTACCCGCATCTCATCGGTCCCGCGCGGGTGCACCTTGCGGGCCAACGCCGCAGTCGCCGCTGGGGTCTCTGCAACGTCCACCGGGCGCAGCACGGTCCCTCCCACACATATAGGCATCCACCCGTCCGCACCAGACGGCCGTCCCGATCATCCTATGTGGACTCCCAGCGATTTCGCCAACAGAGTTCAGTGTAGACGGTGATTTTGAAAATCGACCCGTCGA
>JAOPWA010000081.1 GCA_025965915.1 Dactylosporangium sp.
GATCGCCACGCTCCTGAGGCGCGGCGTCGCCCTGGTGAACGGACCGTACCTCTGGTACGCAGTGCGAAGGGAGCGGACATGAGCGGGACGCGGGCGGTCCACGTACCAACGGTCGCCGGCCGTGGCCCACGTGACGCCACGGCCGGGAGTAGACGATGGCTGCCGATGGCGCGCTACGTCGCGCTGTACGCACTGGCGTGCCTGTTCCTGCTGCCGGTGTACGTACTGGTCGTCACCGCCCTGAAGAACCCCGCCACCATCAGCGTCACCGGCATGTGGGAACTGCCCCGGTCGCTGTCCTTCGCGAGCTTCGCAACCGTGTGGCCGAAGCTCGCGACCGGGTTGCGCAACAGCATCGTCCTCGCCGTCCCGGCCAGCATCATCTCGTCCCTGCTCGGCTGCGCCAACGGGTTCGTGCTGTCGAAGTGGCGCTTCCGCGGCGCGAACGTGGTGTTCCCGCTGATCCTGTTCGGAATCTTCGTGCCGTACCAGGCCGTCCTCATCCCGCTCGTGCAGACCATGAGCGGCGCGGGACTACGCGGAGGGAGCGACCCGACGGGCGGGCTGCGCGGGCTGCTCATCGTCCACATCATCTACGGGATTCCGATCACCACGCTGATCTTCCGCAACCATTTCACCAGCCTGCCCAACTCGCTCATCGAAGCGGCGCAGCTCGACGGCGCAGGAATGCTGCGCACCTTCGTCGACATCGCGATCCCCCTGGCGCGGCCGGCGTTCGCCGTTGCGATCATCTGGCAGTTCACCGCCGTGTGGAACGACTTCCTGTTCGGCGCGGTGATGACCAGCCGCGACGCCTGGCCGGTCACCATCGCGTTGAACAACATCGCCGGAGGGCAGTCCGTACCGTTCAATCAGGCGATGGCCGGCGCGCTGCTGGCATGCGCGCCGACACTCCTGGTGTACGTGCTGCTCGGTCGCTACTTCATGCGCGGCCTGCTGGCGGGGTCACTGCAGAACTGACCTGCCCCATCACCGCGCACGTTCAGACCGAGCCGGTCGTGACGGCACTCCGTGGGTGGACGCGGGCTCGGCGGCGCCGCCGTCCCGGTCGGCTGGACGGGACGTCAGTTCTGCCTGACCCAGCCCAACGCGCGCTCGACGGCGCGCGCCCGCCCTGTGCATCGCCACCGCGTTCGCTGAACTCGCCCAGGCCCCACTGTTCACACTCTTGACATAAACCGGTGATCGGCCGGACAGTGACGGACATGCTTGTGCTACGCGAAGTATCGGGAAAGACCACCGTACGCAACAAGCCGCGCCGGCGAAGCCGGGCTCGGCGCACCCTCGCCGCCGCCACCGTCCTGAGCTGCGTCGCAGCGCTGCTCGGTCTGTCCGTACCCGCCAGCGCCGGGCCCGAGGGCCATTCCGCGCAGACCCGCGCGGTCGTCTCCGGCGACGCCCGCTTCGAGGTGCTCTCGCCGACGCTGGTCCGCATGGAGTACGCCGGCGACGCCGCGTTCACGGACGCGCCCACCTTCAACGCCATCGGCCGGGACGGCTTCGGCAACACGCCGTTCACCTCCACCGTCGCGGACGGCTGGCTGACCATCCGGACCTCCGCCGTGACGGTCCGGTACAAGGTCGGCTCGGGGCCGTTCACGCCGCAGAACGTCTCGGTGCAGCTGCGCAGCGGCCGGCAGCTGGTCACCGCACGCCCGACCTGGCCAAGCTCCGTGCCGACGTGCGAGACCGGGACGCTGTGCGAGGCCGAGGACGCGGCGCTGACGGGCGCGTCGGTGGCCAATGACCACCAGGGGTACACGGGGAGCGGCTTCGCCGCGGGCTTCGAGACTACGGGCGCCTCGCTGCGGTACGCCGTCGGAGTCACCACGGCCGGCGCGTACCAGTTCCGGGTCCGGTACGCCAACGCTCGCGGCGGTGACGGCCTGTCCGTCACGCGCACGCTGAGCCTGTCCGTGGACGCCGGGCCGGCCACCACGCTGACGCTGCCGGTGACCGGAAGCTGGGACAGCTGGGCGCTAGCCTCCGCCGACCTGAACCTGAGCGCCGGTGCGCACACCCTGTCCGTCAGCCGCAACGCGAACGACTCCGGGCACGTGAACATCGACAGCCTCGCGGTCACCGCGCCCGGCGCCGCCTACCCGGCACCGGCCAGCACCACGATGACATGCGCGTACCAGTCGGTGTGCGAGGCCGAGGCCGGCGTACTGGCCGGAGTTGCGAGCAAAGGCTCCGACCACAATGGATACTCCGGGGCCGGCTTCACGGCCGGCCTGGAGCAGACCACGGCCACGGACACCGTCACGGTGACCGGAGTACCGTCGGCCGGCTCGTACGCGCTGCAACTGCGGTACGCCAACTGGCAGAGCACCGGGCCGGCCGTGCCGCGCGCCGTGTCAGTCGGAGTGGGCGGCGCCGCGCCGAGCACCGTGACGCTGGCCCCGACGAGCAGTTGGGACTCGTGGCGCACGGTCGCGGTGCCGGTGAGCCTGGCGGCGGGCGACAACGCGGTGACCATCGGCTGCCCGAGCGCCGACAGCTGCCACCTCAACCTGGACACCGTGGCAGTGGCGCCCACCTCGGCGCCGCTACTCGCACCGCACGCGCCACTCGGGGGGTACCGGCGCGGCCTCGACGGCGTGAACGGCAGCGCGCCGGCCACGCCCGGCCTGCTGTACCAGGACGGCTGGTACCTGCTGGACGACACCGCCTCGGCCGTCTTCAACGACGCCACGCACACGGTCACGCAGCGGCCCAGCCACAACGGCCTGCCCTACCAGGACGGGTACCTGTTCGGCTACGGCCAGGACTACCAGCAAGGCCTGCGCGACCTGGCCACGCTGACCGGCCCGTCCAAGCTGCTGCCCCGATGGGCGTACGGGGTGTGGTACTCGAAGTACTACGACTACACCGCGGCCGACTACCAGAACACCATCCTGCCGAAGTTCCGGTCGGAGGGCGTACCGCTGGACGTGCTGGTGACCGACACCGACTACAAGTCACCGGATCGGTGGGACGGCTGGGAAATCGACAGCACCAGGTTCCCGGATCCGAAGGCGTTCTTCGACTGGGCCGCGAGTCAGGGACTGCACAACACGCTGAACATCCACCCCAGCATCGTCAGCAACGATCCGCAGTTCCCGGCCGCCCAGGCGACCGCGCACGGCGCGCTGACACAGAACAACGCCAGCTGCTACAGCGACCTCGGCCACTCCGGCGACTGCTACGTCTTCGACTGGGCCGATCCCAACCAGCTCAAGGCGTACTTCGACCTCCACCAGACGATGGAGCAGCAGGGCGTGGACTTCTGGTGGCTGGACTGGTGCTGCGAGCAGTCGAAGTCCACATTGGCCGGAATCACGCCGGACGCCTGGATCAATCAGATGTACGCCGACGACACCGCCAAGAACATCGGGCGCGGCTTCGCGTTCTCCCGGGCGTTCGGCTCGCTGCAGTCCGGCGGGTACAGCTCACCGACCGCGGTAACGACCGGGCCGTGGGCGGACAAACGCACCACCGTGCACTTCACCGGGGACACCACCTCGTCCTGGGACACGTTGAAATACGAGGTCTGGTACACGCCGGCCGAGGCCGCCTCCACCGGCCTGTCGGCGACCAGCCACGACCTCGGCGGCTTCAATGGGCCGAGCCAGCTGCCCGACGACCTGTACGTGCGCTGGGTACAGCTCGGCGCCTTCCAACCGATCTTCCGGCTGCACGGCAACCACAGCAACCGGTTGCCGTGGGAGTACTCCGATCCGGCCCGTACCGCAGCCGAGAAGTTCATGAACCTACGCGAGAACCTGGTGCCGTACACGTACACGCTGGCCGAGCAGACAAATCGGACCGGCGTACCGATCGTGCGGCCGCCCTACCTGGAGTACCCGGACCAGCAGGACGCGTACGCGGCGGCCGGCAGCGAGTACTTCTACGGTCCGGACGTGCTGGTGGCCCCGGTCACCACTGCCGGTACCACGGCCACGACCTCGGTGTGGTTCCCGCCGGGGCAGTGGACCGACTACTTCACCGGCAAGACGTACACCGGTCCGTCCACCCAGGACATCACCACCGACTGGACCAGTATGCCGGTGTTCCTCAAGGCCGGCGCGATCGTCCCGACGCGGAGCACGGACGTGACGAACGACGTGCAGAATCCGCTGACGCAGGTGACGCTGCACGTGGCGGAAGGCGCGAACGGCTCGTATTCGCTGTACGAGGACAACGGGACGAGTACCACGCCGGGCCAGTCGGCGACCACGGCGATCGGCTATACCAAGGTGGGCCCGCAGCACCTGCTCGGAATCGCTCCGACGCAGGGCTCATTCGCCGGCCAGGTGACGCAGCGCTCGTGGACCGTGGTCTTCGACAACGCGACCCCGCCGTCGACGGTGACCGTGAACGGGGTGCCGGCCAGGTCCACCAACTGGACCTGGGACGCGGCCAGCCGGCAACTGACCGTCCGGGTACCGGCCCGGTCGGTACGCGAGGCCACAGTGGTCGCGTACCACTAGACGAGACCGTCCAGCACCGCCCGACCGATCCCACCCGGTCGGGCGGAGGGCTGTTGCGTTGGCAGCGAGCAAGATCGACGCAGACTTGAACCGTGAAGCACTCGCATGGTCCTCGCCCGTGGCTGCCGCCTCGGTCGGCGTTTGCTGGGTTCCGGTTCCCTGCCGAGCTGATCGTCGTGGCCGTGCGGTGGTACCTGCGCTACGGGCTGTCCTACCGCGACGTGGAGGAATTGCTGGTCGAACGCGGTGTTGAAGCCGATCACGTCACGGTGTTCCGCTGGGTGTAACGGTTCACCCCGCTGCTCGCGGATGCCGCCCGGTTCTGCCGACAATCACCGGGTGACCGGTGGTTCGTCGACGAGACGTACGTGAAGGTCAACGGGGTCTGGCGGTATGTGTATCGGGCGCCCCCACACCCTCGAACGGGCTTGACAAACATAGGGGCATCGGCGGCTCCTTCCAAACGACTTGGCCGCTTGTTCTCAACTGAAGCATCGCCGCGCCGATCGCAATTGCATCGCGAGCAATGTTGCCCGCGGGCGAAAGGGCGATCGGGGAGACTAGCGTGAATGGCACTTCCAGGCAAGGGGCGACGTCGGAGACGGTACGGCACCGTCGTTTCCTGCTGAGCTGGCTGGCCGACCAGCCGGTCGGTCGCAAGCTGCTACTGCTGGTCGCCGTGGGTTGCTCGGTTGCCGCCGTGGTGCTCGCGGTCGGCGTCGGCGGCCTGGGCCAGGTCAGCCAACGCGCCAGCGAGCTCTACGGGCGTAACCTGCAGCCCTCAGCCCACCTCGCGGCGATCAACTCCTCTGCCCTGAAAGTCCAGAACGATCTGGCCAACCTAGCCTTGTCCAACGGGCCAGTCGCCAGCAAGTCCTTCCAGGACGACATCAAGGCCACCGATGCCCGCCTCGACCAGGAACTGGCCGCCTACCGGGGCACCGCCACCACCACACAGCAGCGCCAGTTGGTGGACAAGTTCGAAGTCTGGTGGTCCGCCTACCGCAACGTCCGCGACCACCGCCTGCTGCCGCTGATCGCCAGCGGCCAGACCGCCGACTTCCAGCAG
>JAOPWA010000116.1 GCA_025965915.1 Dactylosporangium sp.
CACCGGCACGTTCTCGGTGCCGAACGTCTCCACGAACAGGCTGACGGGCTGCGCCTTACCGATCGCGTACGCGACCTGCACCTCGCACCGTTCGGCGAGTCCCGCCGCGACCACGTTCTTGGCCACCCAGCGCAGGGCGTACGCGGCGGAGCGGTCGACCTTCGACGGGTCCTTGCCGGAGAAGGCGCCGCCGCCGTGGCGGGCGTACCCGCCGTAGGTGTCCACTATGATCTTGCGGCCGGTCAGGCCGGCGTCGCCCATCGGACCGCCGATCTCGAACCGACCGGTCGGGTTGACCAGCAGCCGGTAACCCTCGATGTCCAGACCGAGGTTCTCCAACTCGGGCCCGATCACGTGCTCGCGCACATCGGGGGCGAGCAGCGAGTCCAGTGAGATGTCCGGGGCGTGTTGCGAGGACACCACGACGGTGTTGAGCCGCACCGGGCGGAAGCCCTCGTACTCCACCGTCACCTGGGTCTTGCCGTCGGGCCGCAGGTAGGGAATGGTGCCGTCCTTGCGGGTGGCGGACAGCCGGTGGGCCAGCCGGTGCGCCAAAGCGATCGGCAGCGGCATCAGTTCGGGCGTCTCGGTGCAGGCGAAGCCGAACATCATGCCCTGGTCGCCGGCGCCCTGCGCGTCGAGGTCGTCGCCGGCCTGCCCGGTGCGCGACTCCAGGGCCGCGTCCACGCCCTGCGCGATGTCGGGTGACTGGGAGCCGATCGACACGCTCACGCCACACGAACCGCCGTCGAAGCCCTTCTTCGACGAGTCGTATCCGATGCCCAGGATCGTCTCGCGGACGATGGCCGGAATGTCGGCGTACGCCGTCGTCGTGACCTCGCCGGCCACATGGACCTGTCCGGTGGTGATCATGGTTTCCACCGCGACGCGGCTGCGCGGATCGGCGCCGATCAGGGCGTCTAGGATGCCGTCGCTGATCTGGTCAGCGATCTTGTCCGGGTGGCCCTCCGTCACGGACTCGGAGGTGAACATTCGCCGTGCCACGGTGCTCCTTCGCGCTCGAGAGTTTCGGCAGGATCCAAGAGGTGCCGCTTCAGCTATCTGCCGGGGGTTACCCGCCGTCAGGAGTATCAGACAGTCGGCCGGAGACCAGGTCGAGGACGGCGTCTGCCAGGTCCTCCTTGGCACGATTTCCGATCCGGACCGGTTCAATCGCGGCGCCGAGAACGATCGCCGCATTGTTGTCGGATCCGAACGTGCGGTCCACCCCGACCTCGTTGACCACTATCAGATCAGCGCGCTTGCGCTGCAACTTCTCGCGGGCGTTCGCCAGTGCGACCGGCTCGGCCGCGGTCTCCGCGGCGAATGCGACGAGCACCTGGTCCGGCCGCTTGCGCGCGCCCAGTTCGGCGGCGATGTCGGTGGTGGCGACCAGTCGCAACGTCGGCGCGTCTTCGTCGTCCCGCTTCTTGATCTTCTCGGGCTCGTAGCGTGCCGGCCGGAAGTCGCAGGGCGCGGCCGCCATGACGATCACGTCCGCCTCGTCGGCGGCCTTGAGGGTGGCCAGCCGCAGCTCTTCGGTCGTGCCGACGCGGATGACCTCCGCACCGGCGGGATCGGGCAGCGCGACGTTGGCCGACACGACCGTGACGCGGGCACCCCTGGCGACGGCGGCGTGGGCGAAGGCGTATCCCTGCTTACCGGACGACCGGTTTCCGATGAACCGGACCGGGTCGAGAGGCTCCCGGGTGCCACCGGCCGTGACGACCACGTGACGGCCGGCGAGGTCAGCCCGCAGATCGGGTCGGGCAAGCACCCGCCTGGCGACCGCGAAGATCTCCGCCGGCTCCGGCAGGCGTCCCTTGCCGGTGTCGGCGCCCGTGAGCCGGCCGACGGCGGGTTCGATGACGACGGCACCACGTCGGCGCAGAGTGGCCACGTTCTCCACGGTAGCGGGATGCTCCCACATCTCCGTGTGCATGGCCGGTGCGTACACGACCGGACAGCGCGCCGTGAGCAGTGTGTTGGTGAGCAGGTCATCGGCCTGGCCGGTGGCAGCCTTGGCCAGCACGTCCGCTGTCGCCGGGGCCACGACCACAAGGTCCGCACGCCGCCCCAGTCGGACATGCGGCACCTCGTGCACGGAGTCCCAGACCTCGGTGCTCACCGACTGCCCGGACAGCGCCGCCCACGTAGGGGCGCCGACGAACTGCAGCGCCGCAGCCGTGGGGACCACACGCACGTGGTGCCCGGACTCGGTGAACAGCCGGAGCAGCTCACACGCCTTGTAGGCGGCGATCCCCCCGGACACACCCAGAACGACCTCGATCACGACCCCGCTCCACTTCGTTGTGCGGGGCCGTGACGATGGCCGGACATTTCGATGATCCGCTCCGCTCGGTGAGGTGCTCAGCCCTCAGTCGGCTCAGCGGTCAGGAGTGTTGAGTTGATCTCACGCATGGCGATCGACAGCGGCTTCTCCTGCGGCGTGGTCTCCACCAGCGGACCGACGTACTCCAGCAGGCCCTCACCGAGCTGGCTGTAGTACGCGTTGATCTGGCGGGCGCGCTTGGCGGCGAAGATCACGAGGGCGTACTTGGAGGTGGTCTTCTCCAGCAGCTCGTCGATCGGCGGGTTGGT
>JAOPWA010000119.1 GCA_025965915.1 Dactylosporangium sp.
CAGGTCGTCTGCAAGGGCGACACGGTGACCACTAATGGGCTCGATGGCGGGCCGGGCGCCGCCAGCGGCACATTCCCGCTCGGCACCAAGCTGCGCATCACCAACCTGGACAACAACAAGTCGACCACGGTGGCGGTGACCGAGGTCTCCGGAAGCTGTGCGCTACTCAACGCGGCGGCGTTCGAGCAGGTGCGAGAGGCCGGCAAGTTCCTGATCCGGAACGCGCGCATCGAGCGCGTCGGCTGACTGCGGGCGGGGAGGTCGGCGGGTGTCCGGCGGGCACGATAACCAAGGACCCGCCGACCTCCCGTGATCCGCTGGACGGTTCAACTTCCGCATGCCGTGAAGGATGAGCGGAGCACGCCTGGGAAGTGACCGCATCAGGTTGTGATCTTTGTTCGATCACTGAGGAGCGGATCATGAAGCTCGGGGTGAACGTTGTGCATTTCGGCCCCTCGGCGGGACCGGACAGCCTCCGGGGATGGGTCGAACGGGCCGAGCGTTCCGGCTTCGACCTCGCCATGCTCTCCGATCACGTCGCCGTGACACCGGACGTGTACGCCATGTATCCGACGCCGTTCTACGAGCCGTTCACCGCTCTGGCCTGGCTGGCGGGCACCTCCAGCATCGAGCTAGGCACGACGGTGATCGTCCTGCCATACCGTCATCCGCTCCTGGTGGCACGGATGACGGCCAACCTTGACCAGCTCAGCAGCGGGCGGCTGGTCTTTGGCGTGGGGGCCGGCTGGGCGGCCGAGGAGTACAGGGCGCTGTCTGTGCCGTACGAACGGCGTGGACCAATCACGGACGAGTATCTGGCCGCCATCATCATGGCCTGGACGCATGAGGTGGCGTCCTTCCACGGCGAGTACGTCTCTTTCACGGACGTCCACACCGGTCCGCTTCCGGCGCAGAACCCGCATCCTCCCATCTGGGTCGGTGGGCACAGCCCGCAGGCGATCCAGCGCACCGCGCGCTTCGGCACGGCCTGGCACCCCCTCGATGTCGACCTAGGTTGGCTGGAACGCGAGGGCCTACCGCGCCTGCGGCGAGCCGCCAATAATGTGGGGCGAGACGTCCCCGCGTTCGCACCACGGGTGAAGATCAGGCTGAGGAGCACGGCGGTTGGCGAAGCCGAGCGCCGCACCTGTGAGGGCGATCTGCATCAGATCGAAGACGACCTGCATCGGCTGATCTCGCTCAACCCGACGTATGTCGTCCTGGACTCCGACGATCCCCACGCCGACGACCGCGGCGACTTCGACCAGCATTGGCGTGTCCTGGATGCCGTTCGAGGACTGCTCTAGTGCCTCGTCCAGGTAGGTCGATCGGGTAATCGGGGTTTCGGGCCGCTGCACGACGCCACCTCCACCGGCAGCGATGCTGCCGGTGGAGGTGTTGTCGTGACTCCCGCGACGGTGCGAGAGACCCCGGATTCCCTTCCGAATTGAGCGGAACGTCAGTTCCAGTTGTCGATCTTGACGTCGTGGGGATCCGGAGCGCCTTTCCCGGTTTCGATCAGCGACTTCAGGCTCATCAGAAAGACCGCCCACTTGGTGCTGCAGTGGTGCATGAATTCCACCGGCTCCTTCCAACCTTGGTGATTGAAGAGAACGATGGTGTAGTCGTCGACCTGATCGAGGTCCCAGTCCACATGTGTGCCGATCCATTCTTCGGGTCCGTCGACCACCTCCCACAGCACGCGCTTGCCTGGGTCGAGCTCGAGGACCTTCATGTCGAATCCACCGGCCCCGAACCGGAATTGGAGCACGCCGCCGAGGTCGTTGCCTTCGCCTTGGGTGTTGGTCGTCCACCAGCCGGCAAGCCCCTCGGCGGTGGTCAAGGCCGCGTAGACCTCGGCCACCGACGATTTGATTCCGACCCTGTGCAGGATGTCTACCATTTTCGATCCTTCTTTCCAGTGTTGGTTCTCGTATGACCTTCATGAATTCACTGCTGTATGCCGCGCCGGTCTTTCCTGCGCCGAATAGCCTCGGCGATCCGCTTGATACGCCGGAGCCTGGCGTCCCACGCTGCCCCCACTGAGGACAACTGCGCGACCGCGCGAGCAAGTTGCGCCTCGTCCACCCGGTACCTCCTCTCTAGCCCGGCAGGCGTGGCGTGCACCAAGCCGACGCGGTCGAGCACGCCGAGATGTTTCGCGATGGCCTGCCGTGTCGCGGGCAGCTGCTCACTGAGGCTGGTGGCCGTGCCATCGCCATCCGCCAGGAGCAGGTCGAGCATCCGCCGACGGGTCGGGTCCCCGACCGCGGACCACAGGTCGTCGTCGACGGCGGCGGTCATGGGGTTGACACCAGCAGCGCGAGGTACGCCCCGAGTCGGGGAACAAGGGTGTCCCAACCGACGCTGTGTTCGCGGTACTGCTCCGCCAACTTCGCGGCCTCCCAGCCCATCTCCCGGAACCCGGTCGCGGTGAGCCGAATCCTGGTACCCGTGCCCGACGGGGTGAGCTCGAAGGTGACCAGCAGCGAGTTGGCGGAGTCGTCGACCTTGCCCTCGGGATAGCACCAGCGGAACGCGAACAATCGAGGCGGCTCAGCGTTCACCACGGTGATCGGGACGACCTCTGCCCTGTCGCCCCAGACAAGCTCACCGACCGCGCCGGGAGTCGCTTCGACCGCGGCATCGTCGGTCCACTATTCCGAGATGTGCTCAGGGCTGCTGACGACCTCGAAGACCACCTCGGGCGAGGCGTCGACGTGAATCTCTCGTTCGATGCCGCCGTACTCCATACTCTTCCTCCATATGCAACGTTTGATTGCACATCACGCTAGCCGACCATCCCGCCATCACGCAACCGTTAGTTGCTTATTGGTCGCGGATCAGCCGCACAGGCAGCCGGTACGGGTGCGGCGCAAGATTGGGGGTGCCGGCATCGGGAATTCGCCGAGAAGATGGCGCGGGTACTCGACCCCTACGACAACCATGAGATCCGGCTGCCCGATCGCCGACCGTACGTTGCCTGACGAGGCACCGGATGAAGGCGTTGCT
>JAOPWA010000132.1 GCA_025965915.1 Dactylosporangium sp.
TCTCGCAGATGGCGAGGATCGGGTTGCGGTAGATGATGATCCGGTCGGGGAGTACGCCGGAGTAGTCCCAGCCGCGTTCGGTGAGGGCGTACCCCTCGTAGACGCCGAGCAGCGACGGCTCGTCGGCGGGCGAGTCGTCCTCGACCAGGATCACGACGTTGTCCATGAGTCGGAGCAGTTCGCCGGGCACCTCGTCGAGCGCCTCACCCACCAGCTCTTCAAATCGGGTACGGGCCATCTCCATCGGCACCACCGTATTGTGCCCCGACCGCGTTGTGTCCCGACGTCGATCGGGTGCCGTTCGACGCCCATACAAACCGGCGCCCCACGCGATCGATCACGTGGGGCGCCGGTTTGTGAGCGGTACGAAAGTGGCGGTGCGAAAGTGGCGGTACGAAAGAGTCAGACGAGCGTGGCGTCGAGCGTGATCTCGACCGCGGCGAGCGCCTTGGAGACCGGGCAGTTCGCCTTGGCCTGCTCGGCCAGCTTCTGGAACGCGGCCTCGTCGATGCCGGGCACATCGCCGCGGGCGACCAGGTCGATCCGGGTGATGCCGAAGCCGGCGTCGGTCTTGTCCAGGTGGACGCCCGCCTGGGTGTCGATCGAGGTCGGCACGTGGCCGGCCTGAGAAAGGATGTTCGATAACGCCATCGAGAAGCAGCCGGCGTGGGCCGCCGCGATGAGCTCCTCCGGGTTGGTCCCCTGGCCCTCCTCGAAACGGGAGCGGAACGAGAACGGTCCCTCGAAAGCCTTGGAACCGAGCGCCATGGTGCCGGCGCCATCTTTCAGCGTTCCCTGCCAGCGTGCGGATGAGGTACGAGTCGGCATGGGTCTGACGCTAGCCCATCCGGATGGCCGGGTGCGACGATGCGCGGATGCGGCGTCCACTTTTGATCGTGATCGGGGCCCTGTTCGCCGGGCCGCTGCTGGGCTTCGGGACGGGTGCGGTGGCGTTGGGTCGCCGCCGTGCCGAGCGCGAGGCAGAGGACTCTTGTGGCGATCATGGGGGCCGGGCAGGATCGCAAGATGCCTAACACGTACGACGTGATTGTGGTCGGTGGGGGCCACAACGGGCTGGTCGCCGCGGCCTACCTCGCCAAGGCGGGCCGTAAGGTGCTCGTCTGCGAACGCCGGCACACCGTCGGCGGGGCGGCCGTCTCGGAGCACCCGTTCGGCCCGGACTTCACCGTGACCTCGCTGTCGTACGTGGTGAGCCTGCTGCCACAGGACATGGTCCGCGACCTGAGGCTCAAAGAGCACGGCTATCACGTGTACCCGCAGGGCCCCTACTTCGCTCCCCGCCGCGACGGCGGCTACCTGTCGCTGCCCGACGAGCCGGCGGCGCGGTCTAGCGAGATCTCGAAATTCTCCAGCAAGGATGCCGAAGCGTACGAGCGCTGGGACGCCTGGC
Organism: Dactylosporangium sp.; assembly: GCA_025965915.1. GTDB lineage: Bacteria > Actinomycetota > Actinomycetes > Mycobacteriales > Micromonosporaceae > Planosporangium. Next base: position 1,412 of record JAOPWA010000132.1, read on the forward strand.
TGGGTCACCTCGGCCGGCTCGTCGGCCCGCTGCTGGAGTCGATTCCACCGAAGCTCGGCTCGAAGAAGGCGCGGGACCTGCTCGGACAGGCGGCGTTGGCGGCGAAGCTGCGCAAGGTCGACGTACGTGCGGCCTTTGATCTGACCCGGCTGTTCACGGCGAGCATCGCGGACCTGGTGGAGGAGCGTTTCTCCTCCGACGCCATGCGCGGCGTGCTCAGCGTCTCCGGCGTGATCGGCACGTGGGCCGGTCCGCGCAGCGCCGGCACCGCGTACGTGATGCTGCACCACCACGTCGGCGACACCGCCTGGGGCTTTCCTCGGGGTGGCATGGGCGGGGTGACGCAGGCGCTCGCGGCCGCCGCCAGGGCGTTCGGCGCCGAGATCCGGGTTGAGGCGCCGGTGGCCCGCATCGACGTCGACGCCGGTCGGGTGCGTGGCGTGACCCTGGAGTCCGGCGAGGAGATCGCGGCGAGCACCGTCATCACCACGGCGCATCCGAAGATCTCGTTCCTGCGGCTGGTCGAGCGATCGCAGCTACCCGAGGACTTCGTCGCCGACATCGAGTCGTGGCAGACCCGCTCGGGTACGGTCAAAATCAACTTCGCGGTCGACAAGCTGCCCACGTTCACGGCGCACCCCGACTACGACCCGTCGATCTACGGCGGCACGATCGTGCTGGCTGAGTCGCTCGACGACGTGGAGAACGCCTACCAGGAGGCGGTTGCGGGGCGGGCGGCGACGCAGCCGTTCGCCGACATCTGCATCCCCTCCGTTTTCGACGATTCGCTCGCCCCGAACGGCAAGCACGTCGTCAGCGCGTTCACCCAGTGGGTGCCGCATACCTGGGCGAGCGATCCGAACCTGGATGAGCTGACGGCCTATGCCGATCGGCTCACCGCCCGGATCGAGGCGGTCGCGCCCGGGTTCATCGACTCGATCATCGGACGGCAGGTCATCGGCCCGGACACCATGGAGCGCGAGTACGGCCTGATCGGCGGCAACATCTTCCACGGCGAGCTGACGCCGGGGCAGATGTTCCACTGCCGGCCCGCCGCGGGGTACGCCGACCTGCGCACCCCTGTCCGCGGGCTGTACCAGGCCGGCTCCGCGACGCACGGCGGTGGCGGGGTGACCGGCATCCCCGGGCGCAACGTGGTCCACCAGGTGCTGGCCGACCGCCGTCAGTCCAGAGCCGACCGCCGTCAGTTCAGACAGGAAGGCAGCCGATGAGCAGTGAGCAACCGAGCATCGTCGAGGGCGGCGGGGGCGAGAGCCGGCTGGACTGGCTCAACGCTGGCAGTCCGGTCGTACGCGGAGCGGGGCTGGGCTGGGCGCTGGCCGGATTCGGCCTGCTGATCGCGGCCCAGCTACTGCCATGGATATCCCTGACGACCAACCCGCTCCAGCAGGACTTCCCCACCAGCACCGGCGGCCGGCTGGAGAGAGGCCTCGCCGAGCTGGTCGTCCCTACCGACATCTTCAACCTCGGCTGGCTGATCGTTCTGGCTGCCGTGGCGACCGCCCTCGCGGTACCCGCGTCCGCCCGGCGTGCCGTCGTAGCGGCCGGGCTCGGCCTGGTTGCCGGCCAGTTGGCGCTGCTGGTGGGGATGACGCGCGGAGTCCAGCACAACGGGGTCTTGCGCGGCACCATCCCCCAGACCGAGGCGCCGGTCACTCTCCAGGCAGGTTTGTACTGTGCCTACGCCGCACTGGTGCTGTTCGCCCTCGCGCTGCTGTTCGCCGGCGGCGTTCCGCGATGGCTGCGCGGTCGTCCCGGGCGGCGCCCGGCATCCAACGACGTGGCATCCGACGGAGCCGAGCTGGCTGGGCCGCCGGACCTGACGGTCACCGCGATCCCGACCGCCGACCCGGCCGTGTGGTCGCAAGCCCAATCCGATATCGAGGTGGGCGGGCGGCGGCCGGAACGGTAAGCTCACGCATCGTGATTGACCTGCGCTTGCTGCGAGAAGACCCTGACCTGCTGCGAGCCAGCCAACGTGCCCGCGGCGAGTCCGAGGGTGCCGTCGACGCACTGCTCGCCGCCGACGAGGCCCGCCGTTCGGCCGTCACCCGCTTCGAAGCTCTGCGCGCGGAGCAGAAGCAGCTCGGCAAGCAGATGCCGAAGGCGAGCGGCGCGGAGCGGGAAGCACTGCTGTCGCGTACCAAAGAGCTTTCCCAGCAGGTCAAGGACGCCGAGTCGGCGGCGGGTGCCGCGGAGGCGGCCCTGCGTAGCGCGCAGATGAGCGTGTCCAACCTCGTCGAGGAGGGTGCACCCACCGGCGGCGAGGACGACTTCGTCGTGCTGCGGGAGGTCGGCGAGAAGCCCGAGATCGCCAACCCGCGTGACCACCTGGAGATCGGTGAGGCGCTGGGCGCGATCGACGTCGAGCGCGGCGCGAAGGTGTCCGGCAGCCGGTTCTACTACCTGACCGGCGTCGGCGCGCTGCTGCAACTCGGCCTGCTTCAGCTCGCGATGCAGCAGGCTGTCGAGCACGGGCTCACGCCGATGATCACGCCGGTCCTGGTGAAGCCGGAGTCCATGGAGGGCACCGGCTTCCTGGGCGCGCACGCGAGCGAGATCTACCGCCTGGAGGCCGACGACCTGTACCTGGTGGGCACGTCGGAAGTGCCGCTCGCGGCGTACCACAGCGGCGAGATCCTGTCGCTTGACCAACCGAAGCGCTATGCCGGCTGGTCGTCGTGCTTCCGCCGGGAGGCCGGCTCGTACGGCAAGGACGTGCGCGGCATCCTGCGGGTGCATCAGTTCGACAAGATCGAGATGTTCTCGTACGTCCGGCCGGAGGAGGCGCACGACGAGCACAAGCGCCTGCTCGCGTGGCAGGAGGAGATGCTGGCCAAGGTCGAGGTGCCCTACCGGGTGATCGACGTGGCCGCCGGTGACCTCGGGTCGAGCGCGGCCCGCAAGTACGACATCGAGGCGTGGGTGCCGTCGCAGGGCCGGTACCGCGAGGTCACCTCGACCTCCAACTGCACCACCTTCCAGGCCCGGCGCCTCAACATCCGCTATCGCGACCAGGACGGCCGCGCCCAGATGGCGGCGACGCTCAACGGCACGCTCGCCACGACCCGCTGGCTGATTCCGATCCTGGAAAACCATCAGCAACCGGACGGTTCGGTACGGGTACCGAAGGCACTTCAGCCCTTCCTCGGCGGCCGTGACGTGCTGGAGCCGATCAACCGGTAGTCGATCCCTGGTAGTCGGCTGTTCGTGCCGGATTCGCCGTGACGGCGGGCGGGGCCACCTTTTCCTGAGGTACGGTTGCTGCCCGCGCACGCCTGGAGGCGAGCATGACCAGCAGAAAGACCAGGCCCGGCCTGCCCAAACTGATCGCGACCGACCTCGATGGCACCCTGGTGCGAAGCGACGAAACGGTCAGTGCGTACACGCACGAGGTACTGGCGCGGGTGAAAGCCGCCGGCATCCCGGTCGTCGGCGCAACCGGGCGTGGTCCCCGCCTGGCCGGCCTGGTCCGCGCCGACATTCCGTCCGCGGACTTCCTGGTGATGGGCGGTGGCGGACGGGTCGTCGACCTGACCGACCCGCATACGCCGCGGGTGTTGCGGGACGAGCGCCTCGACGGCGACGTCCTGGGTGAGTTGTTGGCGACCCTGGAGCGCGAGATCGGCCCGCTGTCCATTCTGGTCGAGGCCGGCGACGAGCCGAGCTCGCTGCTGTGGGGAGACCTCCACCCGGCCTGGCGCTACCCGGAGGTCGTGGAGGTGAGGGTACGCACGGAAGCCCTCGCCGGCCGTGTGATCAAAGGATTCGCCTACCACGACAGTTACGACGCCGACCAGTTGCTCGCGGTCGCGCATCGGCTGATCGACCCGTCGGTCGCCATGGTGACGCAGGCCGGGCTCGGGTACATCGAGATCTGCCCGCCGGGCGTCGACAAGGCCACCGGCCTGTCCGTGGTGGCGCAGGCCCTCGGGGTGGACCCCGACGACGTGCTGGTCTTCGGTGACATGCCCAACGACCTTCCGATGTTCCGTTGGGCGGGATTCGGTCGGGTCGCTGTCGCCAACGCACACGCTCTCGTCCTGGAGCTGGCGGACCAGGTCACGCTCTCCAACGACGCCGACGGGGTGGCCGTCTACCTGGATGCCATGCTGTCGGCGTGAGAATGCGCCTGGTGGCCACGGATCTTGACGGCACGCTGGTTCGAAACGATTTCACGATCGGCGCGCGCAGCGTCGCCGCCCTGATGAGGGTCCAGGCCCTCGGCGGGGCCGTCGTGCTGGTCACGGGGCGCCCGATTCGATGGCTGTACCCCGCCTACGAGCACCTGCCGATCCAGCCGCTCGCCGTGGTCGCCAACGGCGCGGCCATCTACGACCCGGTCGACGACACGATCCTGCACACCACGCCGTTGTCACCCGCCGCTGTCGCGGAAGCGTGCGCCCGCCTACGGGAGGCGGTGCCTGGCGTGCGGTTCGGCGTCGAAACCGACGGGGGACGGGTGCTCCTGTACGAGCCCGGGTACGAGGTGGGCGGCTGGGAGACCGAGCACGAAGGGGTCCGGGAGGTCCCCTTTTCCGAACTGAGCGCCCAGCCGGCGGCGAAGCTGCTGGTCAAGGCTGGTCCGCAGCCGCCGGAGGCGTTCACCGTGCTGGTCGGCCGGATCCTGGAAGGGATCGGGGAGGCGACCCACTCGTCGTCAAGCGGCATTGTCGAGGTCTCGGCCGCAGGGGTGACCAAGGCTGCCGGTCTGGCATGGGTGGCCGAACGCCTCGGGGTGGCGGCACACGAGGTGGTCGCGTTCGGTGACATGCCCAACGACCTGCCGATGTTCGCGTGGGCCGGTCGCGGGGTGGCGATGGCCAACGCGCACCCGTCGGTGCTGGCCGCCGCCGACGACGTGACCGACGCCAACGACGCCGACGGGGTCGCGGCCTACCTGGAACGGCTGCTCGACCTTTAGAGGTACTGCCCCGTGCCGCCCGGGCCGTCCGGCTGCTGACCCGGGGGCACCATGCCGGGGACCATTCGGCCGCCCGGACCGGCGGGTAGCGCCGGCAGGTTTCCGGTGCGCATCTGCTCCAGCTGCATGCGCGCGGCCATCTGCTGGGCGACCAGCGCCGCCTGGATGCCGTGAAACAGCCCCTCCAGCCAGCCGACCAGCTGGGCCTGGGCGATCCGCAGCTCCGCCTCGCTGGGGGTGGTGCCCTCCTCGAACGGCAGGGTGAGCCGGTCCAGCTCGGCGCGCAGCTCCGGCGCCAGGCCCTCCTCCAGCTCCGTGATCGATCGGCTGTGGATGTCGCGCAGGCGCTGCCGGCTCGCTTCGTCCAGCGGCGCCGCGCGGACCTCCTCCAGCAGTTGCTTGATCATGCTGCCGATGCGCATGACCTTTGCCGGCTGCTCGATCAGCTTGCCCGGGTCATCGCCGTCGTCGGCCTGGTCCTGCTCGAGATCTACGGTGCCGACGGGACGGCCGTCCGGCCCTACCACGAGTACGGTGCGGCTCTGCTCGACTTCCGCCCGGTCCGGCTGCTCCATGTTGTCGGCCATGGGTCCAATCCTTACGCACGCCTCCGGGAGATCCGCAAGGCGGTCCCCATGATCATAACGATCCGCCGTCATGGCAGTCTGAGGCAATGACGGCCGACCCTCGCGAGATACTCACGCGGCGGGCCCCGGCGCCCGACTTCACGGTCCGCTACGGCGCCCACCCCGACCACGTCGCGGACATCCGGCTGCCTTCGGGTGACCCGACCGGCCCTCTGGTCATCTTCATCCACGGTGGGTTCTGGATGGCCGAGTTCGACCGGACGCACACCGCGCCGCTCGCCGTCGACCTGGCCGCCCAGGGGTACCCGGTAGCCACGATCGAGTTCCGTCGGGTGGGCCAGGAGGGTGGCGGCTGGCCGGGCACCTTCGACGACGTGACGGCCGCGGTCGAACGCGTACCCGCGCTCATCGCCGAGGCGCTGTCCGCCGCAGGGCGGAGCGTTCCCGATCTGGCCAGGCCGATCCTCGCCGGCCACTCGGCCGGTGGCCAATTGGCATTGTGGTACGCGGGCTCCGGTCGGGCCCCGGTACGCGGTGTCCTCGCGCTCGCACCGGTGGCCGACCTCGTGCTCGCCCACCGGTTGGGACTCGGTGACGGTGCGATGGCGCTGCTGCTGGGCGGCGGCCCTGAGGAGGTGCCCGACCGGTACGAGGCCGCGGACCCGATGCGGGCGCTGCCATTGAGGGTGCCAACGGTCGTCGTGCACGGCACCGAAGACGACCGGGTGCCGCTGGCGGTGGGCCGCTCCTATGCGGCCGCCGCGCGCGAGGCCGGTGACGACGTGAGCCTCGTCGAACTGCCGGGTACCGAACACTTCGCGGTCATCGATCCCCGGTCGGCGGTATGGTCCACCGTACTGGAAGCACTTCGCGGGCTCCGGAGTTGAGTAGGACGTCGATGACGATTGACGTCTATGGCGAAAGCGGGTAAAACCCGCAGCGGGGGTCGGGAATGGCTGGGCCCTGCCGTTCTTTACGGAGGATCACTTGTCCGAGCTCACCCGCCGGCAGGCGTTGAGGGTTCTCTCCGCGCTCGGCGCTTCAGCGGCGGCGGCGCCCATCCTGTCCGCGTGCAACAGCGGGGGTGGACAATCGGCCGCACCTGATCTCACGCCCATCAAGGTCGGGCTGGTGGTCCCGCAGTCCGGTGTCTACAAGACGATCGGCGACGAACTGGCCAATGGTTTCCGGCTCTACCTGGACCTCAACAACAGGCGATTGGGCGGGCGACCGGTAAACCTGGTCACCGTCGACGAGGGCGAGACCGCAGACTCGGGGAAGGCCGCCGTCGAGCGGCTCATCAAGCAGGAGCACGTACTCGCACTGTCCGGTGTGGCCAGCTCGACGGCGATGGTTGCGATTCGCGACCTTGTCGAAGGCTCGCAGATCCCTCTCATCGGCTCCAACGCTTCACCAACCACCCTTCAAGGCGTCCGGTACATATGGCGTACTTCCTATGTCAACGACGAGCCGGGCAAGGCGCTGGGGCGGTTCGTGGCTGACAAGATCGGTAACGGCTCGGTCGCCCTGATCGCACCCGACTACCAGGCCGGTCATGACGAGATCGACGGGTTCCTCGCGACATACGGCAAGGCCGTCGACAGCGAGCCGATCTACACGCCCTTCAGCCCGACGCCCACCACGAACTTCCAGCCGTACCTCACCGCCATCAAGGGCTCCCGGGCCAAAGCGGTGCTGTGCTTCTACGCCGGTTCGGAAGCCGTCGAGTTCGTCAAGCAGTACCGGCAGTTCGGGCTCACCCAGGACCTGTACGCGCCGGGGTTCCTCACCGAGGGGGTTCTGCTGCGCCAGCAGGGTCAGGCCGCGCTGGGCATCTACACCTCGATGAACTACTCGTCAGATCTGGACAACGACGCCAACCGGCGGTTCGCCTCGGCATACCAGAAGGCTTACAACTCCGTCCCCACCGCGTACGCGATGGCCTCGTACGACGCGGCCCTCGTGCTGGAAAAGGCGATCACGACCGTCGGTGGCGGCGAGCTCACCTCGCAGGCCCTCAACCTCGCGCTCGGCAAGATCGGATCGATTGACAGCCCACGCGGCCCCTGGCAGTTCAACCAGAACCGCACCCCGCTGCAGATGTGGTACCTGCGGCAGGTACGTCCCGACGGCGGTGTCCTGTCCAACACGGTCCTGTCGCCGCTGACCACGTTGGGCTGACGCGCCGAGAGGCGGCTCGACAGTCGCGTCGTCATACTCCAAGATTGCGCGGTGCGCCCCCGGTACCCCCTGCCATTGCCGTCTCGTCCCCGACGCGCCTGGCTGGGCCCGATCCTGGCCACCCTGCTGGCCCTCGCCGCGGCCCTCACGGCCGGGGGCGGGGCGACGGCGGTGGCGACGACCCGGGGCAGCGGCGGGGTGGCCGGCGCCACGTTCGTGGGCGAGCTGCGCCCCCAGCTCAGCAAGCTCGCGCTGACGGCGCTGCTCGAGCGGCGCGCGAAGGCCGTACGCGACCGCGACAGGCAGGCGTTCCTCGCCGACGTCGACGGCACCGACCAGGCGTTCGTCCGGCAACAGGAGCAGCAGTTCGACAACCTCACCAGGCTCCCGCTGGCCGAGTTCCGTTACTCCCTCGAAGACGGCGTCCACTACGACGCCCTCGTCCCGGCCGCTGTCAGCGGTCGGTACCACTCCCTCGTGCGGGCGGCGGCCGTGACGATCCGGTACCGCATCGACGGCGTCGACACCGAGCCCGTGGCGGCGCCATGGGTGCCCATCTTCGGCGTCGTGGGCGGCCGGTGGCGACTGGCCGGCGTGGCCGGGGACGCCAAGCTGCCGACGGGCACGAACGGGCAGGCCTGGGAGACCGGCGAGCTCGCCGTCGTACGCAGCGAGCGGGTCGTCCTGGTGCTGTCGGCCACCGACGCCAACCGGGCGCCGGAGATGCTCAGGATGGCGGAGAGCGGTCTCGACCACGTCGCGGCCGTGCGGCACGGCGGCTGGGCGGGAAAGGTCCTCATCACGGCTGTACAGGATCCGCGGCTGTTCACGACGTACTTCGCCGACAACCCCGACCATGTCGGCAACGTCGCCGCGATCGCGGTTCCGTACTACGCGCAGGTACCTGACTGGCACGCCAAACCCAGCTACGCCGCGACCCGCGTCGTGTTCAACCCGCACCAGTTCACGGCCGACCCGACCGAGTTGGCCCACGACCTGACCCACGAGTTCACCCACGC
>JAOPWA010000135.1 GCA_025965915.1 Dactylosporangium sp.
GAGCGCTGTGGGTGGGTGAAGCCCCTTGGACCAAGGAGGCCCTGGTCCACTCCGCGCTTGTGCTGCAAGGGACGCGGCGGCTGGTGGTAGCCACCGGTATCGCCAACATCTGGGCTCGCGACGCAACCGCCGCCGTCAACGGGGCGAATGCGCTGGCGGAGGCGTCCGGCGGTCGGTTCCTGTTGGGGCTGGGGGTGAGCCACCGGCCGCTCGTGCAGCCAAGAGGAAAGGAGTACCGCAATCCGCTGTCGGCGATGCGCGCCTACCTGGATGCCATGGACACGGTCACGTACGACGGCCCGCTGCCGGAGGCGCCACCACGAATGCTGGCAGCGCTGCGCCGCAGGATGCTGGAGTTGGCCGCGCAGCGCAGTCACGGCGCCCACTCCTACTTCGTGCCGCCCGAGCACACCGGACGCGCCCGCGCGATCCTCGGCCCCGAGCCGGTGCTGGCCCCGGAACAGGCTGTAGTGCTCGACACCGACGCCGCGCGGGCACGCCGGTCCGCCCGCAAGTACATGTCGTTCTACCTGGCCCTGCCGAACTACCTGAACAATCTTCGGGAACTCGGCTGGAGTGACGCGGACTTCGCAGGCGGCGGCAGCGATGCCCTGGTCGACGCGATCGTGCCGTGGGGTGACGCGCAGACGATCGCCGAGCGGGTCCGGGCCCACCACGACGCCGGCGCGGACCACGTGTGCGTCCAGCCGGTCACGGACACTGCCAGCGAGATGCTGGAACACCTCCGAGTCCTGGCCCCTGCGCTGATCGACAGCTGATCGCGCCCGGCTAAATCATCGGACCGGGCCGCATTCGAAGAATAGCCACGCCCGAATTTCGACATGCCAATGTCGAAGTTCGGGGTCGGCTCCTTTGTCGACACCCGACCTTTGTGGAGTCGGGTCTGCGGAAACTGCCTCTTAAGGGCCGAGAAACACGATCGCAATAGGCCTCGCAGACGCTGTGTCTGCCATTCACCAGACTTGGCCTGCCACCGTAACTGGCAGTTCACATGTATTGACCGCAGCGATCATCGGTGACCGGAGGGCGGACGCCTCACGCCGAGCCAGTCCACATCCACGCTCCCCCTTGGAGCAAGGAGGTCCGATGTTCAGAGTTGGCCGGCACCAGACATTGGCGTGCGCCGCAGTTGTCATTGCCACGCTCGGCTGACGGCCGGGCCGCCGCCCGTCCCCGGTACCCGATCCGTGCGTATCACCGCCGGGGAGGCGACGGTATGACCGACAGGCACCTGGCCGGACTGCGGATCCGTGACCTGCGGGTGGTCTTCGACGGTGTCGCGGCCGTCGACGGCGTGAACCTCGACGTCCCCGCGGGCGACCTCCGCTTCCTCATCGGTCCGAACGGGGCGGGCAAGACCACGCTCATCGACGCGGTCACCGGCCTGGTCAGGGCCACCGGCTCGGTACGCTTCGCCGACCAGGAACTGCTCGGCCGTCCGGTGCACCGCATCGCCCGCCTCGGCATCGGACGCACGCTCCAGACAGCAGTGCTTCCCGCACCTGACCACCGCCGAGAACCTACAACTCGTCGCCGACGGCCGCCGCCGGGGAAAGGCGGCCGTGGCCGAGGCCCTGGATCTGTTCCCCGCGCTGGTCGGCCTGCTCGGACGCCGCGCCGGCCTGCTCTCGGGCTGGCAGCGCCAGCAACTCGCCATCGCCCGGGCGCTGATCACCGCACCCACGCTGTTGCTGCTGGACGAGCCCACGGAGGGCATTCAGCCGACAGTCGTCGCCGAGATCGAGCAGACCATCCTGGCCCTCGCCGGCCGTGGCGGGCTGTCGGTGCTGCTGGTCGAACAGCATGTGGGCTTCGCGCTCACGGCGGCCCGACGGTACTACGTCCTACAGGCCGGTCGGGTGACCTCATCCGGTGCGGGCGGCCGGGACGCCGAGCCGGCCGTTCGCCAAGCCCTCACCGTGTGATCCGGAGGAGCCCGTGTTCTTGACCCAGCATGAGCAGGAACGGCTGCTCGTCCACGTGGCCGCGGACGTCGCCGCACGTAGGCGGGCCCGAGGCCTACGGCTCAACTACCCGGAAGCGGTCGCGATGATCACGGCGTTCCTGATGGAGGGTGCGCGCGACGGTCGTAGCGTCGTCGACCTCATGGACGCGGGGCGTCACGTGCTGACCCGCTCCGAGGTACTCGACGGCGTCCCCGAGATGGTGAAGGAGGTGCAGGTGGAGGCGACGTTCCCGGACGGCACCAAGTTGGTGACGGTGCACCACCCGATCCCGTGATTCCCGGCGAGGTCCTCTTCGCCGACGGTCCCGTCGAGATCAACGCGGGCCGGCCGGTGACGACGCTGACCGTGACGAACACCGCCGACCGGCCGGTGCAGGTCGGGTCGCACTACCACTTCGCCGAGGCCAACCCGGGGCTGCTGTTCGACCGGCAGGCGGCATGGGGGCAGCGGCTGGCGGTGCCCGCCGGCACGGCGGTGCGCTTCGAGCCGGGCGTGACCCGCCTGGTCGACCTCGTACCGCTCGGTGGCGCCCGGATCGTGCCCGGCCTGCGCGGCACCTGCGGAGGTTCCCTGTGACGCTGCTTGACCGGGAGCGGTACGCGGCGCTGTACGGCCCGACCACCGGTGATCGGATCCGGCTCGCCGACACCAACCTGCTCATCGAGGTCGAGGCCGATCACTGTGCCGGCGGTGACGAGTCCGTGTTCGGCGGCGGCAAGGTGATCCGCGAGTCGATGGGCCAGTCCCGGGCGACCAGGGCCGAGGGTGCGCTCGACACCGTGATCACCGGCGCGGTCGTGCTGGACCACTGGGGCGTCGTCAAGGCCGACGTGGGCATCCGCGACGGCCGGATCGTCGCCCTGGGCCGGGCCGGCAACCCGGACATCATGCCGGGCGTGCACCCCGACCTGGTGATCGGGCCGGCCACCGAGGTCATCGCGGGTAACGGTCGGATCCTCACCGCCGGCGGGGTCGACACCCACGTGCACTTCATCTGCCCGCAGATCGTCACCGAGGCCTTGGCCGGTGGGGTTACCACCCTCGTCGGGGGCGGCGTCGGTCCGGCCGAGAGCAGCAAGGCCACCACGGTCACCGCCAACGCGTGGCACCTGGCCCGGATGCACGAGGCGATGGACGTCTGGCCGGTCAACGTGCTGCTGCTCGGCAAGGGCAACACGGTCTCCGAGGAGGCCATGTGGGAGCAGTTGCGCGGGGGTGCCGGCGGCTTCAAGCTGCACGAGGACTGGGGCACCACGCCGGCCGCGATCGACGCCTGCCTGCGCGTGGCGGACGCCTCCGGGGTGCAGGTGTCCATCCACACCGACACCCTCAACGAGGCCGGCTTCGTGCAGGACACCCTGAAGGCGATCGACGGCCGAGCCATCCACGCGTACCACACCGAGGGCGCCGGTGGCGGTCACGCGCCGGACATCATCACGGTAGCCAGCCACCCCAACGTGCTGCCGTCCTCGACCAATCCCACCCGTCCCTACACCCGCAACACCCTGGCCGAGCACCTGGACATGCTGATGGTCTGCCACCACCTCAGCGCCTCGGTACCGGAGGATCTCGCGTTCGCCGAGAGCCGGATCCGGCCGTCCACAATGGCCGCCGAGGACCTGCTGCACGACCTCGGCGCCATCTCGATCATCGGCTCGGACTCCCAGGCGATGGGCCGGGTGGGCGAGGTGGTGACGCGTACCTGGCAGACCGCGCACGTGATGAAGGCCCGGGTGGGCGCGTTGCCGGGTGACGGGCGGGCGGACAACCACCGGGCCCGGCGGTACGTGGCGAAGTACACGATCTGCGCGGCGCTGGCCAACGGCCTGGAGGCCGAGGTCGGCTCGGTGGAGGCGGGCAAACTCGCCGACCTGGTGTTGTGGGATCCCGCCTTCTTCGGGGTCCGGCCACACCTGGTCCTCAAGGGCGGCATGATCGCGGTGGCGCAGATGGGCGACGCGAACGCCTCGATCCCCACCCCGCAACCGGTCCTCGCCCGCCCGATGTTCGGCGCGTACGGGGTCGTACCCGCGGCGACCAGCCTCGCGTTCGTCGCGCCCGCGGCGCTGGAGGCGGGGCTGGAGCTGGACGTCCGGCGCCGGCTCGTACCGGTCGCCGACGTGCGCTCGCGGGGCAAGGCCGACCTGCCCTGCAACAGCACGATGCCGCGCATCGAGGTGGATCCGGACACGTTCACTGTGCGCATCGACGGTGCGGTGGTGGAGCCGGACCCGGTCGTCGAACTGCCCATGGCCCAGCGCTACTTCCTCTTCTGACGGATGGACGGCGTCACGCTCCTGCTGCTGGCCGACGGCCGGTTTCCGGCCGGTGGCCACGCGCACTCCGGCGGGCTGGAGGCCGCAGTGGCGGCCGGCCGGGTCACCGGCGTCGAGGACCTGGAGTACTTCCTGCGCGGGCGCCTGGCAACGGCGGGCCCGGTAGCCGCCGCCTTCGCCGCGGCCGCGCACCTCGCCGTCAACCCCGCGGCGCCCGCGCCAACCCACGCCCTCGAGGTACTCGACGCCGAACTGGACGCGCGGACCCCCTCGCCCGCCCTGCGGCTGGCCTCGCGACGGCAGGGGCGGGCGCTGCTGCGCGCCGGCCGGGCCATCTGGCCGGGCACCCTCTCCGATCGGGTCCCCCGGCACGCCGACGGGCCCCACCACCCGATTGCGCTCGGCGTGACCGCGGCTGCGGCGGGGCTGACCGTCGAACAGACCGCGCTGGTCGCCGCGTACGGGGTCATGACCGGGCCGGCCAGCGCGGCAGTGCGGCTGCTCGGGCTCGACCCGTACCAGGTGCAGGCCCTTCTCGCGCGACTGGCCGGCGCCTGCGACGCGGTCGGGGCCACTGCGGCGGCCGCCGCCGACCGGTCACCCGCCGAGCTTCCGGCCCATGCCGCGCCGCTAGCTGATATCTCCGCCGAGATCCATGCCACCTGGGAGGTGCGTCTCTTTGCTTCATGAGGAAACCATTCCGCACAGGCACCCCGAGCCCGGAGTAGATCCCCATCCGGCCCCACCCGACGCCGCGCGGGCGGTTCGGATCGGCATCGGCGGTCCCGTCGGCTCGGGCAAGACCGCCCTCGTCGCCGCGCTGTGCCGGGCATTGGGCGACGAACTGCGCCTCGCCGTCGTGACCAACGACATCTACACCACCGAGGACGCCGACTTCCTCAAGCGGGCCGGCGTCCTCGCGCCGGAGCGGATCCGGGCGGTGGAGACCGGGTGTTGCCCGCACACCGCGATCCGCGACGACATCTCGGCGAATCTCGATGCCGCCGAGGAGTTGGAGAGCACGCTCGGGCCGCTCGACCTGCTGCTGGTGGAGAGCGGCGGGGACAACCTGACCGCCACCTTCAGCCGGGGCCTGGTCGACCGGCAGATCTTCGTCGTCGACGTGGCCGGCGGAGACAAGGTCCCCCGAAAGGGCGGGCCCGGCGTCACCAGCTCCGATCTGCTGGTCATCAACAAGACGGATCTGGCGGCGATGGTCGGTGCGGACCTGGCCGTGATGGCGCGCGACGCCGGGACGCGCCGGGGTGACCTGCCCACCATCTTCCTGTCCATCGCCCAGGACCCGCAGGCCACTCCGGTCGCCGCCTGGGTGCGCCACCAGGTGGCGCACCGTCGCGAACATGCCCCCGCCCACTGATGCGCGCGCACGCCCTCGTGGTCGCCGAGGCCGACGGCCTCGGTGCCACCAGGCTCGCCCGGCTGCGCGGCGAGGCCCCGCTGCTGCTGCGCCAGACAGCGATCCATGCCGCACCGGCGACCGTGTACGTCGTTGGCGGCGCCGCCGGCCCGCTGGGCGGCGACGATCTCCACCTGGAGATCCAGGTCGGGCAGGATGCGGCGCTGTGCCTGCGTACCGTCGCCGCTTCAATCGCCCTGCCCGGGAGGTCCGGCGCGTTCTCGCGAACCGTGGTGACGGCAACCGTGGCCAGCGGTGGGTCGCTGCGCTGGCTACCCGAACAGCTCGTAGCCGCCGCCGGCTGCCGCCATCTGACGCTGGCCACCGTTCACCTGGAACGGGGCGCTTCGCTGATCTGGCGTGATGAACTCATCTGCGGCCGGCACGGCGAGGAGCCCGGCGAGGCGACCATCACCACCTCGGTGGGGTACGCCGGCCGCCCTCTCCTACGCCAGTCTCTGACCATCGGATCCGGCGCCGAGGGCTGGGCCGGGCCGGCCGTACTGGGTGGAGCGATTGCGACGGGATCGCTGCTGCGAGTCGACCCGGGCGCACCGCCCGCAATACCGGGTGTGCTCGGCCCGACCGCCGTCCGGGCGGCGCTTGCCGGGCCGGCCTGGCTTGTCACGGCGACCGCCGACGATGCGCATACGCTGCGGGGGTACCTCGGCGACGGCTCCGCCTGACCGGCGCCCACGACGGACCGTCGCGGCGCACACCGGTAACGCGGGCTTGCCTGCTAGTGGATTCCTGCTGTCGCTGCCTCGGCGGCGTCGACCGGATCCAGCCGCCAGGGACGGACGACGAGGAGCAGCACGACCGTCGCCGACACCATCCCGCCGGCGACCACGACGGCCATGGCGACGCTTCCGGTGCCCAGGACGCCGACCAACGGGGCGGCCAGCGCTCCGACGCCGAACTGCACGGCGCCGAGCAGCGCGGCCGCGGTCCCGGCGGCTTCGCCGTGCCGTGACAGTGCCAGGGCGGGTGCGTTGGGCAGGGCCAGCCCGGCCGCCGCGAGCACCACCCACAGCGGCAGCAGGATGCCCGCCAGCCCGCCGAGGCCGGTCGCGGCGCAGGCAAGCAGCACCAGACCGGCAACCGAGCCGCCTGCCAGGGCAGAGATCAGGATCTGCTGGGGAGTCCACCGGCGCAGCAGCCGAATGTTGAGCTGGGTGGCGGTGATCAACCCGATCGCGCCGGCCCCGAACGTGAGGCCGAACTGCTGCTGGTCCATCCCGTACTGCTGCTGGAGGACAAACGACGACCCGGACACGTAGGCGAACAGGGCCGCCATCGCCAGGCCGGCGGTCAGGACAAGGCCGACGAAGGTGCGGTCGCGCAGCAGGAGGCCGTAGACGCGCAGGGTACCGACGACTCCCCCGTTGCGTCGGCGTTCCGGCGGCAAGGTTTCCCGCAGCCCGAGTGCCGTCATCGCGACCAGCACCAACCCCAGCACGGCGAGGAGCACGAACACTCCCCGCCAATTGGTGAAGCGCAGCAGCTCGCCACCGAGGGTGGGTGCCAGCACCGGGGCGACGCCCATGACCAACATCAGGCGGGAGAACAGCTTGGCCGCAGCGAGGCCGGTGAAGAGGTCACGTACCACCGCCATGGCCACGACCGCGGCCGCGGCGGCCCCCAAGCCCTGCAGAACCCGCAGCGCGCCCAGTACCCCGATGTTCGGGGCGACCACGCACAGCACGGAAGCGAGAACGTGTACCCCGGTGCCGACCAGCAGGGGACGGCGACGTCCGACGGCATCCGAGAGCGGGCCGATGAGCAGCTGCCCGAGGGCCAGTCCTGCCAAGGTTCCGGTGAGCGTCAGCTGGACCGCCGCCGCCGTGGTCTTCAGATCGAGCACGACGGCCGGTAGGGCCGGCAGGTACGTGTCGATGGTCAACGGCCCCACCGCGATCAGAGACCCCAGAACCAGAACGAGCTGAAGATGCTGACGCCGCCCCATCAACTCGCCGGCAGTCTGCGGTGCGCTCGGCGCCTCGACGCGTTCGCAGGTCGTAGTCATGAAACCTCTTCCATGGGGCGGATCAGCTTGGCGCCGGCGGATCGCATGGCAGCAACACCCTTGACAAGACATCCACCACCCGATGCCATACCCCGACCGGCAAAGGGTGCTCTGGGTCACACGCCTTCGACAAAATCCACCAGGTCGCCCAGCGGGCCGAGCACGAGCATTGGACCCAGCGTGACGACCTTGGTGCAAATCGTGATAGACACGCTGCATGTCGGTCTTTCAACGGAGCTGGAGTCGCACGCGTCGCGGCGACCTGCCCAGCGCTGGCAGCGACAGGGGGTACACCCGCTCCGCCCGGGCGTGCGCAGCGCGCGGCCTCGCCGCCCTACTCACCGCCACCGTCGTCACCTGGACGTTGGTCACCGCCTGCGCCGCGCCGGCCACGACCAGGTCCTCAGCCGCGCGGACACCGGCCGCCGCTTCGGCCACGCCGACCACGGCCCCGACCCCGGCCAGTCCCTCAGCCTCAGCCTCGGCGTCGGCCTCTGCCGAGACGAGCGTCGGGGGGCACGCCCCGGCCGGGTTCGTCGCTCTGTCCGATGTAGACCCGACGATCCTGCAGGACATCCGTTACGACACCGACCACAACTTCGTCGGCCGCCCGATCGCCGGCTACCGCGAGCCGTTGTGCATCCTCACCCGGCAGGCTGCCGAGGCCCTGCACCGGGTGCAGACGGCGGCCCGCGCCCGCGGGCACAGCGTCAAGGTCTACGACTGCTACCGCCCGCAGCGGGCGGTCGACGACTTCATGCGCTGGGGGCCGCGCCTCGACGACCAGCTGACGAAGGCGGAGTTCTACCCGCAGTTGGACAAGTCCGTACTGTTCAACGAGGGGTACATCGCCGGCCCCACGGCGCACAGCCGGGGCAGCACGATGGACCTCACCCTGGTTGCCCTGCCGGCGCGCGCCCAGCGCCCGTACGTACCGGGCGAGAAACTGACGCCCTGCTCCGCGCCGCAGGCGCAACGCTTCCCGGACAACACCGTGGACATGGGCACCGGTTTCGACTGCTTCGACTCCCTGGCCCACACCCTCGATCCCCGGATCACCGGCCAGGCCAGGGACAACCGGCTGCTACTCAAGCAACTGATGAAGGACGCCGGCTTCAACAACTACGCCAAGGAGTGGTGGCACTACTCGCTCGCCCACGAGCCTTACCCGAACACATACTTCGACTTTCCCGTGGCGCGCGGCGCTGTCGCGGGCGGCTGAGCAATTGAGCGGCTGAGCGGCTGAGCAGTTGGTCAGTCGAGCGGCTGAGCGGCGGGGCAGGCCGCGACCGTCCGGACGCCGGGCGTCTCACGGCTCGCGGTCTGCCGCAGCGGTCCAGGCCAGCGATGGACCCTGCCGTAGGCGGGTGTTCCCGTCGGCGTAGGCGGGTGTTCCCGTCGGTCACCGCCGAGGCGGATGGACGCGGCCGCGACGCGCCCAGGGCCGGCGGTGAGTCAGACGGCGCGGCCGGCATCCTGGCGGGAGCGCTTCACCGCGTACATCGCGTGGTCGGCCGCGGCAATGAGGGCATCCGCGGAGACCGGCGTCTCGGCGGTGGCGATCGCGACGCCGAAGCTGGCCCCCACCGTGCAGGTGCCGCCGGCGACGAGAATCGGCTCGGCGAGGTTCGCCCGCAACCGGTCGACCACGTCGTCCACCGAGCGTCCGGTCATGCCGGTGCAGATGACCAGGAACTCGTCGCCGCCGAGGCGGCCGACCACGTCGCTGGCCTTTACCGAACGCCGAAGCCGCTGGCCGACCACCCGCAGGACCTCGTCGCCGGTCTGGTGACCGAGACCGTCGTTGATGGGCTTGAACCCGTCCAGGTCGCAGAACAGGACCGCGACCGCGTCGAGTGAGCCATCCTGCAGTTGCCGCAGCACGCCGTCGACCCGATCGAGGACGGTGCGACGGTTGGGCAGCCCGGTGAGCTCGTCGTGGGCGGCCTGGTGGGCGAGTGCCTGTTCGGCTTTCAGCCGCTGTGCGGTCAGATACCAGAAGCGGGTCAGGAGCAACGGCACCGAGATCAGGACGCTCATCGACATGAGCAGCACGTCCGGAGTTTTGCCGACGAAGAGGCTGCCGACCGAGATCACCGGATTGATGCTCAGGACGAGGCCGGCGGTGACGAGACCGCGCGCCGACATGTCGTCGGGATAGGTGCGTTGCGGCGTGGTCAGGTAGGCGATCGCGGGGTGCAGGACCGCCGCGGCAACGCTGAAGTACCCGATGAACCAGACGGTGTCCGCCCAGCGGGGATGGTTGCCGTACGCATCGAGGTTCATGTTCGACAGCGCGGTGGCCACCAGGCTGCTGAACATCGCCACGAAGAGGTAGGACAGCGACGCCTTTGCCTGTCTGGTCGTTGCCACCACCCGCAACAGCGAGCCCATGATCGTCATGAGACACATCACCACGATGACGACGATCACCTGCATCAGCGGCGAGTTGTCACCCTCGACCAGACCGGGTCGTATCACGAACGCCCAGGGCAACCCGGACAGGCCGAGGCCGACCATCGCCGCGTGGAGCACTCCACCCGGATCGCTGGGCGCGTGCCGGATCACGATCACCGCGCTGCCGGCCATGCAGCAGAGGTAACCCGCCGCGGCGGCCAGGTAGAACCGGGAGTCGTTGGTCGGGTGGCCCTGTATATCGACCTGCACGAGCCACGCGAGGCCCGGCACCGCCATCAGCACCATCGACGCCAGGAGCAGGTACGAGTGGAGGCGCGCGCCGACCTTGTGGAGCCGGATGCCGAGCAGGATCGCCGGGATCGGCAGCAGGCTGGCGACTGCGTAGACAATGTCCCCGCCGACCTGCGGCAGCGCCAGGTACAGGACCGCGCAGCTCACGATCGCTACCGGCCAGGCGACGTGCACCCAGCGGGCGAGTGCGGCTGTTCGCAGGGGGGACACAGCGCCAGGATCGACAGCAACGCTGCGGACCTGAGGGTTCCGGCGGGTCAACCTGCCCCGCACGGCGCGGATGACAGGCGGCCCGACCTAGCCGGCCGGCGACGACCGGACGGCCTGGACCTCGAGTTCGATGCGCAGGGTCGGGCCGACCACGACAAGGCCGCCAGGAAGTCCCATGTTCCAGTTGATCTCGTAGTCCTTGCGGGCGAGTTGCGTGGTGGCGACAAGGGCGATGCGGGTGCCGCCCCATGGGTCCGGCGCGGTTCCCAGATAGGTGACGTCGAGCGCGACCTCGCGGGTGACATCGCGGATGGTCAGCCACCCGTCGACCCGCCAACGCTCGTCGCCGCGTTGGACCACCCGGTCGCTGCGGTACGTGAGTACCGGGAACCGGTCGACGTCCAGGAAGTCGGCCGAACGCAGATGGGCGTCACGTTCGGCGTTACCCGTGTCGATACTCGCCGCGTCGATGCTGACCTGGACGCTGGAGCGTTCCACCGGCTCGGCGATCCGAATCTCGCCGGAGAACGATGTGAACCGGCCTTCCACATGTGACAGTGCCAGGTGGCGCGCTTTGGCGCGGACAATCGAGTGCGCCGGGTCGATACTCCACAGCCCAGGCTCCGGCAGCGAGGTACGGCGAGGACTGTCAAGGAGGATCGACCCGAGGTCGGTCACCTCGTGCGGCTTGATCGTGATGCTACGGGCGGCCGGGTCGACACCCGGCGCGGCGCAGATGACCGTGGCCGCGCCGGCGGCGGCCACCGCAACCGCGAACCCCCCGGTCTCGTCCGCCGTACCCCGCCCCAACTGCTGGCCCGTAGGCCCCACCACGGTCACCGCGGCGCCCGGCAACGGCCAGCCGTCAGCGGTCGCGACCACGCCGCTCACCCTCAGATCCAAGGTCACACCCGTCCCGCCCACCGCGACACCCGTCGCGGTGGGCGGCGACCCGGCCGAATACTCCAACTGCGACATGTGATCAGCCCTCGCCCTGGCCATTACCCGACGATGAAAGCGCCACCGGTGCAGCCGTACCCCTGTCGCCCAGCGCGATGTCACGATTGACGTGCTCACCCACCAGGTCGACCCGGGACGCAACCGGCGCATAGCCGCTCGCGGTCAGCGTGTACACGCCCGGCAACAGGTCGCCGAACTCGTACCGGCCGTCCTCACCGGTCATCGTCGAGCCGACCACATTGCCGTAGCCGTCCATCAGCGTCACCGACGCGTCCGCGATCGGCAGCCCGGATCGCGCCGTCCGGACCGTACCCGTGATCGTCGCGTTGGAGTGCAGCAGCACGTCGACGCGGTGCGACCCCACGCCCTCAACTGCGACCGCCCGTGCGATCGGCCGGGCACCTTCCGCCGTCGCCGTGAGGGTGTACTCCCCCGGGTACAGGTCGGCGAGAACATACGCACCGTCCGGGCCGGTGACGGCGGCGCCGACGACCTCGCCGCGGACATCGGTGAGCGTGACCGTCGCGCCACTGATCGGCGCGCCGCCCGGCCGGAGCACCCGCCCCTCGATCAGGCTGGCGCCCGCCAGCGTGATGTCGCGGCGGACCTCACTCGCGCCCACGGCGACCATGGATGCCACCGGTTCATGGCTCTCCGCGGCACAGATCAACAGGTACGTACCGCCGGTCGGCAGTCCGAGCCGGTACCGGCCGTCGGTGTCGCTCATACCACGGGCGATCTGATGACCGGTGAAGTCGGTGACCGTCAGGACCGCCCCGGCGATCACCCGCCGGTCCGGCCCCTCCACCCGGCCGGTTATGGCGGCACCATCGCTCGGCGGCGAGACCGCGATCGGGTGGGAGTCCACGGCCGCGGCGTGGGCAGCGGGGTACGGCACACCGTTGACCCGACCATTGGCGCCGGCGACCGGCAGATCTGCCGGTTCGGGGTCGGCGCCGTCGGCGAGGACCGGCGCGGCGAGGTCGACGCTGGAGCGCAGAACGGCGCGGGGAAGCGCCAGGGCGGCGATGACGCCGACGACGCCGATGATGGCGGAGATGAGGAAGATGTGGGCCGTGGCGTCGCCGTAGGTGGCGCGAATGATGGTCACGATCGGCTTGGGCAGGGCGTGCAGGTCCAGCGTGTTGGTATTGCCGCCGCCCGCCGGGACGTGGATGCCGGCCGCGGCCATCCGGTGCGGGATGTCGGAGGTGACCCGGTCGGCCAGGACGGCGCCGAGCACCGACACGCCGATGGTGCCGCCGAGTGACCGGAAGAACGTGACGGTGCTGCTGGCCGAGCCGATGTCACGCAGGGCGACCGTGTTCTGCACGGCCAGGATGAGGTTCTGCATGGACATGCCGATCCCGATGCCCACCAGCGCCATGGCCGCGCCGACGTAGACCAGCTTGGTCTGGTGGTCGATGGTGGCCAGGGCGGCGAACCCGCCGACGAGTGCGATCGTGCCGGTGACGACGTACGGCTTGATCTTGCCGCTCTTGGTGATCAGGAGTCCGGTGATGGTGGACGAGATCAGCACACCGGCCATCATCGGAATGGTGAGCAGGCCGGCCTCGGTCGGGCTGTAGCCACGGCCGATCTGGAAGTACTGGCCGAGAAACACCGAGCCGCCGTACATGGCCATACCGATGGCCATGCTGGCCAGGATGGCCAGGGCGGGGGTGCGCTGGCGCACGACGCTGAGCGGCACCATCGGCTCCGTGACCCGCGACTCCACCCAGACGGCGAGCGCGAGGAGCACGACGCCGGCCCCGACCATCGCCCCGGTCTGCCAGGACAGCCACGCGAACGAGTTGTGCACGAAGGTGACCCAGATCAACAGCACGCTGACGCCGGCGGCGATCAACGTGGCGCCGACGTAGTCAATCTTCGCCTCCGGGCGGCGGACGGTCGCCACGTGCAGGGTCTTCTGCAGCAGGAAGAAGGCGACGACGGCGAACGGAACGCCGACGAAGAAACACCACCGCCAGCCCAGCCACGAGGTGTCGACGATCAGGCCGCCGAGCAGCGGGCCACCGACGGTGGCCAGGGCCATGACACCGCCGAGGTAACCGTTGTAGCGGCCGCGCTCGCGGGGCGGGATCATCGCGGCGATCACGACCTGGACCAGCGCCTGCAGGCCGCCCATACCTATGCCCTGCAACGCGCGGGCCGCGATGAGCTGGGGGGTGTTCTGCGCGAGCCCGCAGATCGCCGAAGCCACGATGAAGACGACGATGGCGACCTGAACGAGCATCTTCTTGCTGAACAGGTCGGCCAGCTTGCCCCAGATCGGGGTCGCGGCGGTCGACGTCAGCAGGGACGCGGTAACCACCCACGTGTACTGGCTCTGGGTGCCGCCCAGCGCCCCGATGATCTGTGGCAGGGCGTTGGACACCACCGTGACGCTGATCATCGCAACGAACAGGACCAGCAGCAGACCGCTGAGCGCTTCCATGATCTGGCGGTGGCTCATCGCCTCGGAGCCGGGTGGTGCGGTGGTCGCTGCGGGTGGTGCGGTGGTCGCTGCGCTCACTGCGCTGCCTCCAAGGTGGATGTCTGGTCTAGGTGGGTCGTCAGGTCGTCGACGAAACGGGTGAGTGCGGCGGCGAAGGCCTCGATCTCCGGCGCGGTCCAGTCCCGCAGGGCGCCGTTCACGAATTCGGTCTGCTGACGCTCGATGCTGGCCAGGGCCGCGTGTCCGGCCGCGGTCAGCGTGAGGATGCTGGCCCGGCCGTCGGCCGGGTCGGCGGTCCGCTGCACCAGGCCGCGCGTCACCAGCGTCGTGACGGCGCGGCTGATGGTGGAGGTGTCCAGCCCGCACCGCGCCGCCAGCTCTTTGGCGTGGCAGACATCGTCGGAGTCCCCGCGCCGAAGCGCCGCCAGGACTCCCGTCATCCCCGGCTGCACCTGCGTGGTCTGGACGGCCAGCCGCTGACGAGCAACCCGAGCGACCCTGATCAGGGCGCGCAGCTGCTCACCCAGCCCGGGTTCCGGCACCGCGGTCATCGCCCATCACCTCGCCTCCCGGCCAAACTGACTGTTTGGCTCACGCAACTGACCATACATGCCCACTGGGAAACTTTGCACGTTGAGTATTTTTTCTCACTGCCCTAGAGTGAGGGGTGATGAACAGCAGCCCCGGATTACGTGAGCGCAAGAAGGCCGCGACGCGGCAGGCCCTCCATGAGGCCGCGTTGCGACTGGCGGTGGAGCGGGGCATGGACAACGTGACCGTGGAGGCCATCGCCGACGCCGTCGACCTCTCGCGCCGTACGTTCTCCAACTACTTCGAGGGCAAAGAAGACGCCGTCCTCTACGGCGATCAGCAGCGGCGACTGACGCTCCTCGACCTGCTCCGGGCACGTCCGCCCGAGGAGGCCGCCTGGACGGCGCTACGACAGGCCTTCCGCGGCCTGTTTCCCCAGTTCGGCGAGCCGGACCCGCAATGGATGGCCGAGACTCGACTCGTGCGGCAACATCCCTCGCTACTGGCTCAGCAAATGGCCGCGATGGCCCGCTTCGAACGAGACCTCGCCCAGACCATCACCGAACGCGCCGCTGACCAGCCAGCAGATCCGATGCGCGCCCGCGTCATGGCCGCCACCTTCCTGACCGGCCTCCGCCTTGCCACCCAGCTCTGGCTCGACGAACCGCAACCCCGGGGCCTCATCGACGTCACCGACGACGTCCTGGACCAGATCAGCGCGCAGTTCCGGTAGCCGCAACGGACAAGCTAGCCGCAACGAACGAGGCGGAGCGGCAGGAGTCCCGCACCCTCTCCTCGTGAACGTCCCGGCGACGCGGCGTGGTGGGGCTCCGGCGCTGCCATCATCCTCGCGACTCCTCGGCCTGCTGGTCCAGTGCTCAAGCGCTGGAGGTTGCGGGGATGGTACCCACGCCGCCCTTACCACGTCGCCAGCCGTTGGCACACTCATTCACCGGCGCCTAAATCCGCGACGGGCGTAACCGTCCTCACACACCGTCCTCGATGGACTGTGGTGGCGTGCGAGCGATCGGCTGGCCACCTGCCCATCTTCATCTCGGAGCAAGACCAACATCGGTGTATTGGTCGACCGAGACATCGATGGAGACATAACCCACTTCACACCGGCTTTGATCGCGCGGCGCCCACGACCAAACTATGGCGGCCGGTCAACTCAAGCACCACGCCGACGCCCACCGATGCAAAGCTTCGACGGAGGTATTGATGACCTATACCCGCTTCGAATCCATCGGCGCCTATCTGCCGTCCACGGTCGTGTCGACCCCGGAATTGGTCGGGCAAATGAAGTTCCGCCCTCCGTTCGACCTTCAGGAGATCACGGGCATAGCGGGCCGACGGGTCCATGACAAGCGCCCCGATTCGTATGAAGACTCGTTCGTTCTGGCGTTACGCGCCGCCGAGGACTGCCTGTCCCGGTCGCGGTACGACCCGGCAGAACTCGACGTGGTGATCTCCACGTCCATCACCCGCTTCAAGGACGGCGACCACTTCTACTTCGAGCCGTCGTTCGCCCACCTGATCGCGAGGTCGCTCGGCGCGAAGTCGGCGATCCACTTCGATGTGTCGAACGCGTGCGCAGGCATGATGACCGGGGTGGCGATCCTCGACCGAATGATCAAGGCCGGCATGGTCCGCAACGGCATGGTGGTGAGCGGCGAGCGGATCACCGCGATCGCCGAGACCGCGGTGAAAGAGATCAACGAACTGTACGACCCGCAGTTCGGCTCGCTGACCGTCGGCGACTCCGGCGCCGCGGTCATCGTGGACGAATCCATCTCAGACGCCGACCGCATCCACTACATCGAACTGATGACCTGCGCGGAGTACTCGCACCTGTGCATCGGGAAACCGAGCGACGAAAATCAGGGCATCGCGCTCTACACCGATAACCGCCAGATGCACAAAGAAGATCGCGCGCGGCTGTGGACCAGCTTCCAGACCGACTTCCTGGTCAAGCGGGGCGCCACGTTCGCGTCCGAGAAGTACGACTACATCGTGCATCACCAGGTCGGCACCCGGTTCATCCGCAATGTCAACAACTTCGGTGAGATCGCGTTCGGAACGCCTATGCCCGAGTCGCTCGCCGTTGTAGAAAAGTACGGCAACACGTCCACGACCTCCCACTTCCTGGTCCTGCACGACCATCTCAGAAGCGGGCAGGCCAAAAGGGGCGCGAAGTACCTGCTCATCCCGGCCGCCTCCGGCGTGGTCACCGGCTGCGTGTCCGCCACCATCTCGTCGCTGGAGGTCTGAGCATGGGCGCCCTGATCACCTCGACCGCCGTCAGCACCGACCGGGAGGTGCGCAGTTCCATCGCGCACGCGTCCACCGCCGCGAACGAGTGCCTCCGGCTGGCCGGGGTCCGGCCCGAGCAGGTCGACCTCCTGATCAACACCGGGGTGTACCGCGACGAGAACATGGCCGAGCCGGCCATGGCGGCGCTGGTACAGAAGCAGGTCGGCATGAACCTGGACTACGTCAAGGACCCGAGGCCCCACGCCGGCTTCTCGTTCGACCTCATGAACGGCGCGTGCGGGGTGCTCAACGCGGTACAGGTCGCGGGCGCGTTCCTCGCGTCAGGCAACGCGGAGCGCGTCCTCGTCGTGTCCAGTGACGCGCATCCGTCCAACGCCACGCGGCCCGATCCCGGGTTCCCGTACGCGACCGTCGGCGCGGCGATGCTGCTGGAGCGCAGCGTCGACGGCCCGACCGGGTTCGGCCGGGTGCACACCGCGATGGCGGAGGACATGTCGGTCGACGCCACGGCCGGGTACATCGACATGCCCAACGTCGGGGTGCACGGCCGGGAGCGCGTGACGGTCCGCCGGGACGCCGACCACTCACGGGGTCTGGTCGAGTTCGCCGTCGCGCGGGCGCGTCACCACGCCGAGGTCGAAGGGCTGGACCTGACCCGCACGCTGCTGGTCTCCTCGCAGCCGACGTCGGTCTTCGCCGCCGACGTGGCCCGACTGCTCGGCATCGACGCCGCCGCGGTGGTGACCGTGGACACCGTCGACGGTGACCCGCACTCGTCAGCGCTCACCCTCGCCTACCACCAGGCGGTAGCGAGCGGCCAGGCGGCCCGGTACCCGCAGGTCCTGTTCCTGGCCGCGGGCCCCGGACCGACGATGGCGTGCTCGATCTACCGGCCGGCACCGCGCGGCTGATGGCGGCGCAGGCGAAGCTCGAGGTACGCGGCGTCGCGGCGCGGTTGCGCGCGCACGTCGAGGCGTTCCCCGACAAGGAGGCCGTCATCTATCCCGACGGCGGCGGGTACGCCCACCGGACGTATCGCCAACTGGACGACGAGTCCGACGCATACGCGGCCGGGCTGCGGCGGGTAGGCATCGGCAAGGGCACGAAGACCGTGTTGATACTCAGGCCCGGGCCCGACCTGTTCGCGGTCCTGTTCGCGCTTCTGAAGGTCGGGGCCGTGCCGGTGGTCGTCGATCCCGGCATGGGGTTGCGGCGCATGCTGCACTGCTACCGGGCGACCGGTGCGGACGCGTTCATCGGCATTCCGCCGGCGCACGCCATCCGGGTACTCAACCGCAGGGCGTTCGGCGGCGTGCGGACACTGGTGACCGCGGGCCGGCGCTGGTTCTGGGGCGGCCACACACTGCGCTCGCTGGGCGTACCCCGCTCGTTGGCCCAGCCGACCTCGTCGGCCCAGCCAGCGCAGCCGGCCGAGTCGGCAGCGGCGGCTCCCGCGGACGACGACCTCCTCATGATCGGCTTCACCACGGGCAGCACCGGCCCCGCCAAGGGGGTGGAGTCCACGCACGGCGCGCTGGACGCGATGGTGCGGCAGGTCGCCGCGGCCCACGACCAGGGCCCGGACGACGTCGGCCTCGTCACCTCGCCGCTGTTCGGCGTCCTGCACCTGCTCATCGGGTCGACCTGCGTTCTCGCGCCCGTCGACCCGACCAGGGTGGCCAACGCCGACCCGGCCCTGATCGCGGACCTGATCGAGCGCTTCGGGGTAACGGCCATGTTCGCCTCACCCGCGCTGCTCGGCCCCCTCGGTCGCCACCTTGCCCGGACCGGGCGGCGGCTGCCGACGCTGCGCTGCCTCGTCTCGGGAGGCGCGCCGGTCTCCGACGAAATCGTGTCGTCGCTCCACAGCGGACAGACGCGCCTGCACACCACGTACGGCGCGACCGAGGCGCTGCCGATCGCGTCGATCGACTCCGCGGAGATCCTCCGCGAGACCGTCCAGCGAACCCACTCGGGTGGCGGAGCGTGCGTGGGTAGGCCGGTCGCGGGTCTTGACGTGCGCGTCCTGCGGGCCACCGACGAGCCGATGCCCACCTGGTCCGACACCCTGCTCGTGGCGCCGGGGCAGGTCGGTGAGATCACGATCGCCGGACCGACGGTGAGCCGGCGCTACCACGCATTGCCGGCGGCGAACCTCGCGGCGAAGATCGCCGACGGTGACCGCGTGTGGCACCGCACCGGCGACCTGGGCCGGGTCGACGAGGCGGGGCGGATCTGGTTCTGCGGGCGCAAGAGCCAGCGCGTGCGGACCGCCGCCGGACCGATGGACACCGTGCGGTGCGAGGGGGTCCTCAACGCCCACCCGGACGTGTACCGCACGGCGCTCGTGGGCGTCGGCGGCGAGCCCGTGGTGTGCGTTGAGCTACGCGGCGGCGTGCCGGCCACCGAGCGCGGACGGGTCACGCGCCAACTGCGCGAGTTGGCCGGCCGGTACGAGGTGACCCGTGGCCTGGACACGTTCCTGTTCCACCCGTCGTTCCCGGTCGACATCCGACACAACGCGAAGATCAACCGCGAGTACCTGTCGGGGTGGGCGCAGCGACAGCTTCGTCCCCGGCGCTTGCGCGATCTCGCGCCGCGGATCGTGCCCGTCGCCGGCTGGACCTACCTGGTCTACGGGCTGACAGCGGGGTTCGGCCATCCGGTGCTGTGGATCCTGTTCTGGGTCGACGCGTTCCTGAGCATCGTCTTACACGGCCTTCAGATCCCGGCCGGGGTGCGGCGCGGCCGGATGGCCGGGTACCCGGCCACGAGATCGGCGCTGCTCACCTTCGTCTTCGGGGCCACCTGGTGGAAAGGACTGCCGTGAGAGCGCTCGTCACCGGCGCGTCCGGCTTCCTGGGAGGCCACATCGTCGACGAGTGCGTACGCGCCGGCGACCAGGTCCGGGTCCTGGTGCGGCCGTCCAGCGACCTCGGATACCTGGGCACGGTCCCCGGCATCGACCTCGCGTTCGGTGACCTGCGCGATGAGGCCTCGCTGCGGGACGCCGTCCGGGGCGTCGACGTCGTCTACCACTCCGCGGCCCGGGTGACCGACTTCGGCAGTCGGTCGCAGTTCTGGCACACCAACGTCGCCGGCACCGAGCGGCTGCTGCAAGCGGCCCGGGACAACGGGGTCAGCCGGTTCGTGTTCGTCAGCAGCCCGAGCGCGACGATGACCGGCGCTGACCAGTTCGACATCGACGAGTCCACGCCATACCCGGACAGGTTCCTGAATCTGTACTCGGAGACGAAGTCCGAGGCAGAGAAGCGCATCCTCGCGGCGAACGGGCCCGACTTCACCACCTGCGCGCTGCGCCCGCGCGGGATCTGGGGTCCCCGCGACTGGCACGGCTTCATGCCACGCCTGGTGGCGAGGATGCTCGACGGCAGACTGCCCGACCTGTCCGGCGGCCGGACCGTGTACGCGTCACTGTGCCACTGCACCAACGCCGCGGCGGCCTGCCGGCTCGCGGCGGTGTCCGACCGGGTGGGCGGCAAGGCGTACTTCATCGCCGACGCCGAGAAAAGCGACGTCTGGGCGCTCATCGCCGAGGTGGCGGACCTGTTCGGCGCGCGGCCCCCCACCCGCCGCGTTCCACCGGTGGTCCGGGACGCCCTGGTCAACCTGGTCGAGGCGGCGTGGAAGATCCCGTACCTCGCGCACCGGCACTCCCCTCCCCTGTCGCGGTACTCCGTCGCGCTGCTGACCCGGTCGAGCACGTACGACACCGGCGCCGCCGAGCGCGACTTCGGGTACCGGCCGCGAATCGGCCAGCGGACCGGCCTCGACCTTCTCAAGCGGTGGGTCGACGGCATCGGCGGCGTCGACGAGTTCGTCCGGCACGCGAGGTGAGCGGGTTCGAGCGCCCGGTGTCCCCGACCGAGTGGCTCTACCTCGCCGGCGCGCGGGTCATGCCGCCGTTCGCTATCCAACTGGTCGTGGAGGGGCGCGGCCGGATCGACCGCGACGGTCTCGCCCGGGCCGTCGCCGTGGCGTCTGACGCCTGTCCGGGCGCACGCCTGGTGCGACGCGGGCGCACCTGGATCGACAGCGGCGAGGCGCCGCCGGTACGCGAGGTCGCGGCCGTCGACTTCCACCGGCCGCTCGACCCTGACCTCGGCCCCACCTGCGAGGTGCTGCTCGCCCCGGCCGTGGATAACACGACCCAGGACAACACGGCCATGGAAAACGCGGCCATGGAAAACGTGAACGTGACGCTCGTGTTCCGCGCGTTCCACGGCGTCATGGACGGCCGGGGCGTGCTCGCCTGGGCCGGCGATGTCTTCCGCGCCCTGCCCGGCGAGGAGCCGGCCGGAGCGCCGTCGCGAGCCACCGACTACTCGCTGCTCCAGCAGTACAGCGGCGCGGCAGGGGGTACGGCTCCGTGCTCCTCGACCACGCGCTCCACTCGGCGCCCGCGCGGGGCCTGCGGTTGGTAGAGCTCGACGTATCGTTTTCCAACGTCCGCGCACAGCGGCTGTACGAGCGCCTCGGCTTCGTCGTGACCGGCGAGAACCCGGCGCCCGAAGGGAGCGGCCTCGACGGCTTCCGGCGCATGGCACGACCCGCATGCTGTCGGGGCCTCACCTAAGCTCGGCCCGTCGGTTCGACGCAGGAGGCAAGATGGTCCAGAGACCACGAATTACGCTGTCAGGCATCGTGCTCGACTCATCCGACGCACGCGTGCTAGCGGCCTTCTACCGTCGGTTGCTTGGCTGGACGGTGGAGCAGGATGAGCCCGACTGGGTGAAACTCGGGCCGCCCGGCGGCGGCGCAGGGCTTTCGTTTCAAACCGAGGCGGCCTACGTCAAGCCGACCTGGCCCGCTGGCCCCGGCGACCAGCAGATGATGGTGCACGTGGACATCGAGGTCGACGATCTCGGCGCTGCGGGCGCGCATGCGGTCGCCGCGGGCGCGGTCCTCGCGGAGTATCAGCCCCAAGAAGACGTACGGGTCTACCTCGACCCCGCGGGGCACCCATTCTGTCTGTGGGTGCGTTCCTAGTGTGCTGAGTCGTTAATTCGGCCGCAGTAGGCGGCGAGGCTATCGAGGATCTGGTCCGCGCTCTTGGTCCATACTAATGGCTTCGGATCAGCGTTCCAGGCCTCGATCCACGCTTTGACGTCGGCTTCCAGCGCGGCGACGCTGCGGTGTGCCGAGCGACGTAGTTTGCGATTGGTCAGCTCGGCGAACCAGCGTTCCACCATGTTCAGCCACGACGAGTAGGTCGGGGTGAAGTGCAGATGGAACCGCGGGTGTTTGAGCAGCCATTGATGGATCTGTGACGTCTTGTGCGTGCCGTAGTTGTCCAGGATCAAATGAAGGTCGACGTCGCGGGGTGTGGCTTTGTCGATCGTGCGCAGGAACCGCAGGAACTCTTGGTGGCGGTGGCGGCGTTGGGTCTGCCCGATCACCTTGCCGGTGGCCATGTCCAGTGCCGCGAACAGGCTGGTCGTGCCGTGCCGGACGTAGTCGTGGGTCTGCCGAGCGGGCACGGTCGGCATCATGGGCAGCATCGGCGCGGTGCGGTCGAGGGCCCGCATCTGCGACTTCTCGTCCACCGCGAGGACCATCGCACCGACCGGCGGGTCCAGATACAGGCCGACGATGTCGCGGACCTTCTCCACGAACTGCGCATCGGTGGACAGCTTCCAGTCCTCGACCAGGTGCGGCCTGAGCCCGAACGCCCGCCAGATCCGCGACACCGCGGTCTGGTTCAACCCGACCGCCCGCGCCATCGACCGGGTCGACCAGTGCGTGTCACCGCCCGGCGGCGACTGCTCCAACGTCGCCACCACGACCGCTTCCACCACGTCGTCGGACAGCTTGCGCGGCGCGCCCGGGCGCGGCTCGTCCGACAGCCCTTCCAGCCGCTTGGCGATGAACCGCGCACGCCATTTACCCACCATGTCCCGCGACACACCCAACTGCGCAGCGACCCGCGTGTTCGGCGTACCCTCCGCGCACGCCAACACGATCCTGGCCCGCATCGCAAGGGCCTGCGACGACTTCGCTCGCCGCGACCACCGCGTCAACGTCTGCCGCTCATCATCGGAAAGCACCAACAAACCCTGCGCCCTACCCGACATACATCAACTGTAGTCGAATTAACGACTCAGCACACTAGTACGGCAGCCGCACTTCGTGATCTACATGGCGAGTTCGGCAGCGAGGCGGCGTTTGTAGTGGCTGCGGCGGGCGCGGGCTTGATGCCAGCGTCGCCACGGA
This sequence comes from Dactylosporangium sp., assembly GCA_025965915.1. GTDB lineage: Bacteria > Actinomycetota > Actinomycetes > Mycobacteriales > Micromonosporaceae > Planosporangium. The sequence goes on from JAOPWA010000135.1 coordinate 23,084, forward strand.
GACCAGCGCAGCCGGTGGGCGATGGTGTACACGGTCGGCGTGACCAGGACGGTGAAACGCTGCCAGCAAGTCCACTGCCTGACCTGGTGTTCATCCAGACCGACTTGGCTTTTGGCGGCTTGGAACGTCTCCTCGATCTCCCACCGCTGGTGACGACTTCGCGACCAACTCGCCAAGGCTCACGGCGCACTACGCGCCGCACAGGCAGCCTCGGTCCAGTCAGAACGCAGCCGCCGATGACCAGCGCAGGCATGAGCGTCTGCTTGGTCGTGGGGCTCCGCATACGATCGCCCACGTGTCCGATCCCTTGGCTTCTCTCAGCATGACTCAGCGAGACCTCCTCGCGGAGTGGCTGCCAGGGTTCCGTGTGGTGCGTGACCACAGTTGGGGACTGGTCGAGAACACCGTGCTTGAGGTCGAATTCGGCAGCGAGCGCTACATCGTGAAGGCCGATGGGGAGTCAAACCACCACATCGCGCGGGAGCTCGACGCCCACGAGAAGTGGCTGGCGCCGTGGGTGGCCACGGGGCGTGCGCCGCGGCTGGTGGCGGGCGACCGGACGGCAAAGATCCTCGTCACGGA
>JAOPWA010000137.1 GCA_025965915.1 Dactylosporangium sp.
CGCTGGAAGACGGCGTGCTGTCGGTACGCCTGGGCAAGGCCCAGGGCCAGCCCCGCCGCATCGAAGTCAGGGGCGGAGGTACCGCCGGCCAGATCGGAGGCACGGGTACCGGCGCTGGCCGGGGCACGACCCCCGGCACTGGCACGGCTGGCGGCACTGGCACGGCTGGTGGCACCGCCACCGGCGCTACCGGCCGAGAAGGCCGTACCTCGAGGTAGCACCAGGTCGGCGACGCAACGCGATTACCGCCGACGCGCTGCGGGTCGAACAGCCGCATCGGCCCGCAGCCACCCTGCCCAGGCAAGGCCGTGAAGCACAACACGCCTGGGATGGACTGGAGCATGTTGTGCTGGAGAACCTACTTCGGCTGCTCCCGATCGTCCTGGGCATAGTGGGCGGATATCTCCTGCGGCGGCTCGGGTACGCCGAGCAGCGCGACGGTGCCTTCCTGTTGAAGCTGGTTTTCAACCTCTGCCTGCCGGCTCTGCTGTTCACCTCTCTGTCCACGGTCCGCATCACCGGAGACCTCGCGATCTTCGCGCTGGCAGCACTGATGGCGATGCCGACCGGCTACCTCGCTGGTCGGCTGATCGCCCTGAAGGCCCGGTGGGCGCCAACGCAGACAGCGGTGCTCCTCACCTCCTGCATGATCGTCAACACCGCCTACGCCCTCCCGTTCGCGCAGGCGCTCTACGGCGCGGACGGCGTGGCACGGATTGCCGCCTTCGACGCGGTGAACGGCCCGCTAACCTTCACCTGGGCCTACTACACCGCAGCCCGCAGCAACCCGCATCACAGAGGCGGAACGGTGTTGCTGGACCGGCTGGTCAAAAGTCCCCCGCTGTATGGGATCGCCGTTGGGCTGCTGGTCAACGTGGCTGGCCGGCAGGTGCCGACCGTGATCACCGGCGCGATCGCCACCTTCGGCTCCGCCACCCCGGTGCTCATTTTCGTAGCGCGCGGCATCCTTTTCGAACCGCTCGACCAGGGCCTCCGCAGGGCCGCTGTGATCGTGGGTACGCGCCTGGCGATCGGCCTTGCCGTCGCAGCGGCCATCATGCTGATATTCGGCTTGGAAGGCGTGGACCGCACGGTCGTCCTGCTTCTCGGCGTATCACCGGTCGCTTTCAACTCGGTCATATTCGCCTCGCTCGAGAACCTCGACGTCCGGCTGGCCCTGAACGCACTGTCGCTGTCCCTCGTCACAAGCCTGATCTTGTCTATGGTGATTGCCCTCACCGCGACATGAAACGCCGGTCAGGCAGTCGTGGCCCGTCATGGATCGGCCGGCGGACGTCGCTGCCGCGATCACTACTCGTATCGGTTGGGTCCACGCCCGGCCGGGGTGCTGCGGAGAAACGTGTTACCGGTCGCAGAAGGGGCATACCTGAGAGTGTCTGGACTCGACGCGAGGCAGGTGGATATGGGCCCGGGTACCGCGTTTGGCGGGTGGCCAATTCTACGATCTTGGCACGGGTTGCTGGGCGGGGCGAGAGCAGAGTGCGGGCTTCCCGTGGAAGGGACGAACGGTGGCTGACAACGTTGAGCTGGTCATTCGATTTCACCCGGTGGGTGGGGAGGACGTCTCCCTGCTAAGCGCGGACTTCGGTGGGCCAGAGCAGGCGCTGGCGGCGATTGTCCGTGCTCTGGATGAGCGGCGCAGTCTGGTCCTGACTCATGCGAGGGACAACCGCGAGGCCGGCGAGAATGGCGTGGTCATCAACCTTGCCAACGTGGTGTCCGTGCGGGTGTCGACGGCCGCCGGCGAACCGATGGGCCCGTACCTGTAACGGCCGGTTCGGTGGGGTGTGACACGGGCCGGCGCGATCAGCGGGGTCTGTGCCTCGGCGACGGCTACACACCAGACGCCGGCTGAACCACATCGAGAAGACCCCCTTGATGATCTATTGGTTATCACACGAGTGCGGTTGGTAACAGGAAGAGGGTCTTGGCAGGCTCGGTACCCGTCAGTAATGTCAACGCGTCTGGTCCGGTCACTGGTCACAGCGGGTGACGCCGGAGCAGGCCCGCCGAGTCGTGCGTAACGAGCCGGGGACCCACCGCAAGTCTGGGGTGAATCCGCGGGCCACTGGCCTGCGGTAGGGCGACCTTTCCCGCCCGAATCCGTCAGCTAACCCGGTAGGCGGAAGCGTAAGGAGATAATGCTCATGCAACCCCCCTTCACCCACTCCTCCTCGCCAATTCTCCGCCGTGCCGTATGCATGCTTCCGGCTGCTCGGTTTTACGCGGGTCCCTGACATGGGTGGCTAGGCCACGCCAGCGTCCTGTGACGCGAGGACGGTTACGCCGGGCACTGCCCGGGAATCACACCGAGCACCGCTCCCGCCACCTGCGGTCGCGCACCAGCGCATATCTGCTCACGCCGTGCAATGACACGGCGGTTCACTCGGTGAGGTAGCCGGCTTTCGCGGCCCCGGATCCTGAACCGGGCCGCAGCGGGTGTCAACCCTGCTGCTTTCTGTCGCGTCCGACCGGCTCGCGCGCTGGCGCCTGCCGTCGCTGGTCGCATTGATCACTGCGTCCGCTTGTGGATCGCGCACTCACCTCATCGCATCGACCTGTACCTGGTTTGGCCTGTCAGTCGATATGCGTCGACTGAAGGTTTCGGCACGTCCTTGGAGAATTCAGTGAACCCCTCCCGTATTCGCATTCAGTTCCGGCACGCGGCGTCCGCTCGTCTGCCTCGAGTGGCGGTCGTCTCGGCCGGGCTTCTGGCTGTGGCCACGACGACTGGCATCGTGCTCAGCCAGATCGATGACCCGCAGGCAGCTCACGCGTCCTCGACCGCCACGGCCGTGAACATGGCCCGCACCAACGGCAGCTTGGCCTCGCGCAGTCATGCACGCGCTGCGGCTCAAGCGGCGCCGGTGACGCCCACGCAGTCGCCGACGCCGGCCCCGCCATCGTCGAAGGTGCTCAACTACCAGTTCCAGTTGCAGCCCAACTACTACTACTGCGGGCCGGCGGCCACCCGGATCGCCCTGAGCGCAAGTGGCCACACCTTGAGCCAGGACGAGATCGCCGGGAAGCTGGGTACTGATACCGGTGGGACGGACTCGGCCCTGGACACGACCCGCGTGCTCAACAGCGTCATCGGCGGCAATGTCTACCAGACCCGGTCGATTCCGGGACCGGGCGCCACGCCGGCTCAGATGGACCAGCTTCAGGCCGACGTCGTGCAGGCCATCAGCAACGGACGCGTCCTCGTCACCAACATCGTGCACTCCGCGACCGACACCGCAGGCGTTTGGCACGCCTACGACGGAGGCCACTACGTGACCGTCGTCGGCTACAAGGACGACGGCCGGACGATCAAGGTCGCTGACCCCGCCAACCCCAACGGCGACGGCACGTACTGGGTGACCACCATCAACATGGCGAACTGGATCGCCACCCACGGGTACTCGTTCTGAGCTGACCACCGGAGCGCCGGCCCGAAGGCCGGCGCTCCGGCCGCGGTCAACGCGACGCGGCTAGTCTCCTGACGGCGCGCCATCGCATGGATGGCGCGCTTTTCGGTCCCAGCCGGGCACCCGACGTCTCACGCCGGTCGATTTCATCAGGCAGCCGTGCCCGGGTGTAAGCCGGCCGGGAGGTGAATCTCCACTCGGTTGCGACCGCGGCGCTTTGCGGCGTACAGGGCGACCGCGAACGCTCGCCAGCTTCGACAAACTCCCTATCGGTGGATATCGGTGCACGGCACGCCCGATACGCCGGACGTTCTGTACGTACCAGGCTCACCTTCTATACCGTTTACCCATATCTGTTTATGCTCTGGGAAGGCCGAACGGGGGACGCCGAACCGGCTACCAGGGTTCATTGTTGATCTGCGTCGCCGCCTCGACGAGCTGCTGAAAACGCTCCGAGTCGATTCCCGGCACAAGAGCTTTTGCGTATCGAAAGGGCTGCCGCACGAATACGCGTTGTGAAAGCCCGTCGGACACTCCATGACCTGCCGCCGTAGGCGCTGATGATCATGGAGTCGACGGGGGCTATCTTCAGCGAGGCCGGCGCGTTGGCATACCGGAGGCGTAAATGATCGAATATCCCGCGCGGAGCGCTGACTACCTCGATCTGCCTGAGGTCAGGTCGAAGCTGCGCGCCCGGCCCGTCGCGACCTATCTCGGCGCCCGCCGTGGAGTTGTCGGTTACGGACTGCTCGTCGCCGTGGCGGCCGCCGCCGCGGTCGAGGCCTGGCGCAACGTCACGCCGTGGTTGGGGGTGGCGCTCGCGCTGGTAACCGTGCACGCTCTCGCCGACCTCCTCATCTCGTGGTACCGAGTGGCGTCGTTGCCGTACCTGCAAGCCGTCGAGCGCCCCGAGGACCGGACCGGTATCGAGGGAGAGCCGGGCGAGCTGCCCTGACCGGCGGAGTGGGTGTTAACGCTTCTCCTTGGTCGCGATGTCGACGGTCGCGATGTCGACGCTTGCGCGTCGCTGGGTCGGGATCACGACAGCCCGGCTGCTGTCGTCGCGTAGCCAGGTCGTGAAGTCGCCCGCGCGGATCACCCGCCGGGCCTTCAGCCGGACGAGCGTGGTGATGGCGAGGAACACCAGCATCCGCGCGGCCATCGCCGGGCGAAGCCGGACGATGGCCAGCAGGTCCGCCCGCGTGGTCCGCGCCTCCGCGACGGTTTCGGGCAGCTGCAGTTGCAGCTGCACCGTGCCGGTCAAGGCTCGTACCCTGGTGCGGATCAGATCCCTCGCCGTCAGTGGTGGATGCACCACCGCACGGGCGTTCGCCACGACCCGCCGTTCTGACGTGGCGAACGCGACCGACGCGACGAGATCGTCGCTCATGGCTCGGGGCATGGCGGCCAGCCGCCGGTGGCCATCTTCGTCGACCCCAAACACGCCGCGACCGAACAGCCCGATCTGGACCACCGGCAACCGTTGCCAGACGTCGTAGTACCACCTCACGGCTAGAGGTCGTCCGTCCATCGCGTGTATCCGCTGTGGCGCCGCCGCCAGGACGCCGGGCTCACCGAGTGCGTCCGCCAGCGTCCGGGCGTCCGCCGCGCGCAACTCCACGTCAGCGTCTACATATAGGCGTGGAAAGCCTTGTGCGTGCGTATCGCCCAATTGAAGCGCATGTGATTTCGACGCGATTGGGGTCGAAACGACCGAAACCGTCGGGCCGAAGGCAGCAGCGATCCCGGCGGTGTCATCCGAACAGCCATTAGCTACCACAACTACGTGCAATTCGCCGGGCCGGGCGTCGGCCAGAAGTCCGGTTAGCAGTCGACCAATGACCGAGGCTTCGTTGTGGGCCGGGATTACCACGCTAATCACGGAACAAGTATCGAGGTGAGGCGAGATATTTGCACCAGGGCCTTTCTCATCTTCCGGATGAGAAGGAAGATTTCGGTCAAATTATGCGGTGAATTCTAGGTTAACTGGACTAGATACGGAGAGTCAGCGAAACGGCCACTCTAGGTGTACGCCGCGTTATAGTACATTTCTGACCAGGCATTATGTATGCACATCAATTTGTGTCTCCCGATAGCCGTTTTCCTGGCTCGGATAGCTGTCCGGTCGGATTACCGTCGCGTGCCTAGGCGTTCCGCGTAGCGCCTCGGTAACTTCATTTCGGCCCCGGCATTGGCGAAGGTTGGCGACTCGCACCGTTTACGGGGAATCGTTCGTTTCGCATTCGGTCTACAGGGGAGGCAGGTCCGCGATGGGGGCTGGTGGAGGCTGAGATGGTCGCCTTCGACACGATCACTCGTGAAGTCAACTCTCGTGTCACCGTACGCAACCGCAGTTCGTACTCCGGGTTGTGGAATCGCATTAATTTGGTCATTGTCGACCTGTTTGCCGCTTCGGTGTCAGCTTTCGTGATCTATGCGGCACGGTACGAAGGCCTCGCGGTGGCCCGGCAGACATCGGTCACGCGCAATGTACTCACCGTACTCATGCCGGTGGTCTGGGTGCTGGCGCTGGCACTACACCGCGCGTACGACCGGTGGTCGGTCAACAGCACGGCGAAGACGTGGCACCGGGTCTTCCAAGCGGCCCTCACGCTGATCGCCGCCATATCGTCGGCCTGTCTCGCACTGCATTACACCGCCTTGATGGATCAGATCTTGTTCGGGATCCCGCTCATGGCGGTCCTGACCGTCGTACTGCGACAGGTGCTCGTCCGGTGGCTGCGCCACCGCGACGCTGACACCTATCAGCGGCGCGCGCTGGTCGTCGGCCACGTGGCGTCGGTCGGCGGCCTGTTGGCCACGATGGACCGCGAGCGCAACCACGACGTGCGGGTGGTGGCGGCCTGTGTCGCGGATGGGGCACGAGACGACCAGATCGCGGCGCTGACCGTTCCGGTCTATGGCGACCTGGAAGACGTGTGCGGCAAGGCCCTGGCCGCCGGCTGTGACTGCGTGATCGTGTCGCCCTGCCCGGAGCTGGACGCGCCCCGGCTACGTCAGCTCGGCTGGGCGTTGCACGACGCGGGCATCGAACTACTCGTCGCCCCGGCACTGTCGGACGTGGCTGAAGAGCGAATCGCGGTGCGCCCCAATGGCGGGCTGCCGCTACTGCACGTACGGCCCCCTGTGTTCAGTGGACCGCAGCGCGTCCTCAAAGGGCTGCTGGATTGGGTTGGC
>JAOPWA010000156.1 GCA_025965915.1 Dactylosporangium sp.
CAGTTGTGGTGGTACGACAGGCCCGCCGAGGGGCCGGCGCGGGAGTGCGGCGCGGCCCGTAGCGGGCGGAGGGCGCCCCGCGGTAGCGGGGGACCGCGGGCCGCCCGGTGCGCCCCCAACCCCTAACCACAATGGGGGCGCGATCATCGCCGCCGGCGGCCGTGTCCATCGGGAGGCATGACAGAACAGAGCACGCCGGCGCAAACGTCAGACCCTAGACCTGTGCTCCAGTCTTGGACATTGCACGTATAGACATGCTTGCGCCTCCGGCCGGCCAGTTACCGTCAGAGAGTGGCTTATGCGGCAACCTCGGCATATTGACGTGGACCACCAGGTCAAGGCGGGCGGGCCGCAGTCGAGGCGTCCCGTGTTCAGTCACTGGGTCTGGTTGGGGTCGGTGCTGGTGCGGGTCCAGGTCGGTGCGGGCTGATGCCACCGCAGCGTGATCACCGCCTGCAGCATCAGCCTGCCGCCGGTGGTGGTCAGGTGGACCTCGTCGGCCAGTGAGCGGATGATGTGCAGGCCTCGGCCGCGGTCGGTCAACGTCGACGGGACCGCGGCGGACAGGAACGGGAGGGGATCTGCGGTCGTGGCGGTGTTGGTCACGGCGATGACGCACCGGGCGTCGCGAAATTCGGCGCTGATTTCGTAGTCGTCGGCGTCCCAGGCGTGTTCGACGACGTTGGCGCAGGCCTCGGTCAGGATCAGGCAGATGTCGTCGCGGCACTCGTCGGCGACCCTCAGCGTGGTCAACGCGTGGGCCAGCAGGCGGCGCACGGTCGGTACCGTCGAGGCGTCCCGTGGCAGACGCAGAGCCAGCCGGAACGCCACCGTCACTGCGCGTACCTCTTCCTAACCGTGTTCGCTCAAGGGCCGTGTCCGGCGCCGGCGACCGCAGCGTTGCCACGCTTTCGGCCCCGGCTGGTGGGCTATCCGGCCCCGGGCTGGTATCCCAGTGTCTGGTCCACTCCGGTGATGCGTAGCAGCCGCGCCACGAACGGGCTCGGGTTCACCACCCGTAGCCAGGCGCCGACATCGCGGGCATTGCGCCGCACGCTGATCAACGCGCCGAGTACGGTGCTGTCCATGAACGTCACCAGTCCCAGATCGACCACGACGCCAGGTGGTCGCATCGCGATGACGTCCGCGGACAACTGGTCGTGCAGCGCCGTGGTCGAGGCCAGGTCCAGCTCCCCGCGAAGTTCGACCATCATGGTGCCGTCGGACATTCGGCGGGTGCTGAGCTGACCACTATCCACACCTGCCTCCTGCCACGCTCCACCTGACGCTAACCGCAGGCCCGTACCCCAACCGCACCTCCACCAAACGCGCGCCCCAGCCGGTCCGAAGTCGCGAGCCGCCACCTGCGCCGCCGGACGTCGGCCTGCGGGCCGCGAACATCCCGCGGGGACCGCGGCGCGGGCCGGGCCCGGTCACAGCGTGCTGGTGAGGTTGGCCAGCGCGGCGGGTACCGCGTCGGCCAGTCGGTGTAGCTCGGGCAGCGTCTGGCGATCGGCGTGCAGCCCGACGTGGACCTGGCCCTGATAGGCCGACAGGGCGATCCCGAGGGCCTGGCCACGGGCCATCGGCGCGATCGGGTACACCTCCTGAAGGTGCGCTCCCGCCAGCGTCAGGGGCCGGGACGGGATGGGCACGTTCGTGATCATCGTGTCGAACAGCAGGGGCGCTCCGTGGCGTGCCAACGGACCGGCCACCCGGTGCAGCACGGCCGGCAGGCGGTCGGCGAGCACCGGGATCGCGCCGGGTCCGCGGCCGAACCCGGCCGCCTTGTGCCGGTCCATCGTGGCCCGGATCTGCCGCAGCCGGGTGAGCGGGTCACTCTCCTGGACCGGGAGATCGCACAGGTACCCGGAGAGCATGTTGCCGCGGCGCGGATCGTCCGGGCGGCTGCGCCGGCTGACCGGGACGAACGCCCGCACGTTGAGGCTCTCCGCGCGGTGGCCCTGCTCGGCCAGCCAGTCTCGCAGCGCGCCGGTGACCACCGCCAGGAGTACGTCGTTGTCGGTGCCGCCGTGACGTTTGCGCACCTGACGCACGGTGCCGACGTCCAGCCGGAGCAGGGCCAGCCGTCGGCTGGCGGATGTCGTCCTGGCGAGGGCGGTGCTGACGGCGGTGCGAGCGGGTGCGGTGCCGCCCATGAAGGAGGCGGTCATGGAGGTCGCCACGGCGGAAGTCGCGGCGGAGAGCGATGTGGACCCGCCGTTGGATGGTTTGCCGTTCGGTGACGTGCCAAGTACCGGTGACAGGAGCGCGCCCAGGCGGGCACAGGCCACCATGGACGACGCGATGCCCACCGTGCCCGCCGCCTGCGCGATCGCGCCCGGCAGCCCCGCGACGTTGCGGGCGAGGTCGGCCAGCAGCCGATCCGGGCGAACGGCCGCCCCGGCGACCGATCGTGCCATTCCCAGCAACGATGACCACGACCCGGCCGCGACACCGTCGGCCAGGTCGGGTGCGGCCGGCATCGCGTCGGTGTACCCGTCGAGCAGGCCGACGCTCAACTCCACCGCCCGCAGGCCATCCGCCATCGCGTGGTGGAGCTTGACCAGGATGGCGAAGCGCCCGCCCCGCAGTCCGGTCACAAGGTGCAGTTGCCACAACGGGCGGTTCAGGTCGAGGGGTTCGGCCATCAGCTCCCCGGCCAGGGCGGCCAGCGCGGCCTGGCCACCCCGGTTGAGCTGGTGGAAATGGAGGTGGCGCGACAGGTCGAACGACCGGTCCTCCTCCCACACAGCGGCGCCCGGCGGTAACAGCGTCGGCCGTACCCGCTGGCGTAGGTGTGGCAGCCGTCCGATGCGGTCGCCGAGCACCGTGAGCAGGCGCGCCGACTGGACCCTCCGCTGCGACTGGAACACCGCTAGCGCCCCCAGGTGCATCGGCGCTTGCGGGGACTCCAGACACAGGAAGGCCGTGTCGAGCGCGCTCAGTCTGTCACGATCCATCGGTGACCTGTCTCATCGCTTCTCGTCCTTCACCGTGTCTCGCTCTCGCATCGCTCATCCGTCGCGCCCCGAGGCCTCGGTGCTCGGCCGCGAACCCCCGGGTCGCGCAGCGACACGATCTCCGCACTGGGCACAGATAAACCTGTATGTGGAAACGCCGAAGGTATAAGCGGCGGCGGTGATCGCCGCCTATGAGAACGGCGGCTTCACCGCCTTCCGCCGGGTCCAGGTGACACGGTCGTCGATCGTCGCTGCTGTCCCGGGCCGTTGCTGGAGTTCTTCCGGGATTCGTGGCTCGGCGGCACGGGTGTGAGCGGGTGCCGGCGGCCGGCACATCGGCCGGGCGCCGCAGATGGTGGGCGTGCACTCGCTGGGCTGGCTGGCCGCACTGCGGGAACGCCACCGCTGTCGCCAGTGTCCCGACGCGAACGCGAAAGACCGGCCCCTGATCAACAACCTCATCGATCAGCGGCGAACAGCGCGCCGTTTACGGTCCGGCGACGGATTCGACGACTGTGGCGACGCCGGCGCTGTCAAGGTCGTGGTAGACGTGGACGCGCGCAGTGGCGGTAGCGACGATGATCGCGAACACGACCAGGCTGGAAATCAGCATGCCAGCGACTGGTATCGAGGTGTCCGGCCGATAGGGGGCACTTCATTGCCGTGTCGGTGGCGGGACACGCCGGTCGCGTCGTCATCGCCATGCAGGCCGGTGTTCCGCCTCGAACCGATCTTCGGGATGTCCTACCAGACAGCGACGGTGTGACACGCCGCCTGGGGTCGGTGGCATGACCCGGCGCGGCGCGGGTAGCGGGGGTCGGTAGGGACGCAGCCTCCAGGAGGAAGCGATGACCAGCAATCGCGAGACCGGACAGGTGACGGGTACCAAGGACAAGGACTACGACATCATCTGGTTCACCGAGGCGTGCCTGAGCAATGCCCTGCGGCTGGAGACCTACGTGCAGGACGCCGAACGTCAGGGTGACACGGAGTTGGCCGAGTTCTTCCGGCGGGCCCAGGCGGAGAGTCGTAAGGGTGCTGAGCAGGGCAAGCAGCTGATGCGCGCTCGGATGGATAGCTAGTCAGCCTGGTCGGAAGCGACACGGGGACCCGACCACCGGATCGGTGGCCGGTGATCGCCTTCGGCTCGGCCCGCAAGCGCCTCGTCGAGCGTCTCGACCGTAGGGCAATCCGCCTCGGCGGCGCCCCGGCAGTCCGGTGATCCGTATGGCGCTGGTGACGGGTTTGTGTCGGCGCCTACACGTGGCGGGTTGGGGTCGGAATGCTAGGCGCAACACCAATCCAGCACTTATGACCCATACGCCCGGCGCAGCACCGCGAACGCGTTCGTCATGCCCAGGTACGCCAGTCGCAGCAGCACGGCAGCCCATCATGCCGTGGCGATCACCGGCTGCGTGAGAGTCCAGCGCACGCAACTGGCGCCAGGATTCCCGCCACTCGGTCCCCCAGCTTTCACCAGGGCGGACGGGGTTTTCGGCAGGGGCAGGGTTCGAGGGCCTTGGCGTCGGCGACGCCATTGAGGTCGTGGCGTCCCTAAGCCTGCCCCGGGTACTGGCGGCGACGATGATCGCGCACATGACCAGGTTGGAGAACAGCGTGCCGACGAGTACGTCCAGCCGTGCGGCGTGCAGCTTACGCCGGGACTGCCCGGGTCGACGCTTGCCGAGCGGGACGGCTTTGCGTCCGCGGGCGGGCTCGTTGCGGAGGTCTTCGATGCGGTGCGCCGACCGCGAACCGAAAAGATACAGGCTGATGCTGGTGCCGGGTACTGCCACCAGCAGGGCCAGGCACAGCAGCGTGACCACCCGGGCAATGCGGTCGAACGAGCCGAGGATCACCAGCCCGGTGACGACCACTCCGGCGACCAGTGCTAACAGCCAGGTTAGGCCGGCGGGTAGCAGCGTCATCGCGAGCCGACCTCGACCAGGTCGGCGGCGATGTTGAGCGCGTTCGCGGCCATCAGCGAGACCAGCAGCGCGGCCCCCACGGCCACGCCCGGCGCTATCGTCACCACCGCAGCGCCCGCCCTACGGTGGGCCTGCCAACCTACCCGCCGTAATAGGAGTACAGCTGCCGCTCCTGCTCCGGGGTGATGCCCTCAGCGGCGGGGTCGATGTTCGGAGCATCGTTGACCTGGGCTTTTTCGAAGGCCACGTACAGTGCGTCGCCTTTGACCTGCGCGTCACGCAACGGCACGAACGACTCGCTCGCGCCGAACAGCCCGGTTTTCACACAGAGCAACTCCGGCTGGCCGGTATCAGCGTCCAGGTACATCCGACCCGCCGTACCGATCTTGTCATCATGGCGGTCGTACACGTCCCGTCCGGCCAGGCCCTGGATCTCTTCCTGGCGCAACATCAGCTATACGTCACGTCCTTCCGTAGCTGATTTTCGGATTCGTGTTCGGCTACCCGCCTCGCAACGGATTCACCCCACAATTCGGTGTTCAGATCGATCCCTCCGGCGAACCGGCATCAGGCACCCGGCCGACCCACGGACGGCACCGCCGTGCAGGCCGCCCAACTGCACGACGACAAGGCAGTCGCCGCCGCCGTCAACGCCCTCGGCATCGTGCGGTTCGCCGTCACCGAACGGTCCGACTGGCACCCCGCCACGCCGCGCAGGGCTTCGCGCCGCTGACACCGAGGCGCACCACGCCGACACTGGTGCATATGGGTTATCGCGTACTCGCTGATGCCGCGATGGCGGTGCACTTCGGGTTTCTCGTCTACGTGGTGGCCGGCGGGTTCCTCGCATGGTGCTGGCCCCGGGCGATCTGGCCTCATCTTCCCGTCGCGGGCTGGGGCTTGATCACGGTCGTGTTCCATCTCGGCTGCCCGCTGACCGACCTGGAGGACTGGGCGCGGCGCCGCGCCGGCGAGCCCGGGTTGACCACCGGTTTCATCGACCATTACCTGGCCGGAGTCGTGTATCCCGAGCGTTACGCCGGCGTCGTAGGGCTGCTCGCCGCCGTCGCTGTTGGGATGTCCTGGATCGGCGCGTCGATCCGGTGGCGCGGTCGCGGCGCCGTCGCTGGTGCTGATGCGGGCCGACATCGCCCACGGCGAGCGTGACGACACGGCCGCAGCCGGCCTGACGACCCTGACCAGTCGGTCACCGGTACGCCCTGGCGGCACGCAAGGGGTAGCGTCGGTTGGACGGATATGTGAGGGCTCCGGCAGCTACGGCGTGAGTGCGCGGCTGCGTCCGGCGCAGCGCGGTCCCGGCCTGCCGCAGCCGTTGAGACGGACGGGAGGACCGCCATGAACCTGTTCACCGTTGATCTGAAAAACCAGCCGGGCGAACTGGCTCACCTCGGCGAGGCTCTCGGCCAATACGGCGTCAACATCGAACTGGCCGGCGTGACGGCCGGCGACCACGGCTTCGTCTGCTTCACCGCCAGCGACGAGGATGCCGCCCGCACCGCCCTGCAGGCAGCGAACCTGCCCTACGCCGAACACCCCGCCCTCCAGGTCAAGTGCCCCGACCAGCCCGGCGAGGTCGGCCGGTTGGCCCGCAAGCTCACCGACGCGAACATCAACATCGAGGGCGTGCTGCCCATCTCGATCTGCAACGGTGAGGTCATCTTCGCCACCTGTGTCGACAAACCCGACGAAACACGCCGGGCCCTCGGCGAGCAAGTAGTCGGCTGACAACACGACCGCATCCCGTAGCTACGAGCGCCCACGCATGGCCAACAGCAAAATCAGCAACAGCGCGGCAGCCACGACGGCCACCACCCACTACGCCCGCCACGAACGCCCTGGCGCGGTCGCCCGCAGGCCCCATCGCCAGGCCGTACGCGTCGTGGCTGCCGTGCATGGCCGAACGGACCCACCTGACCGGGCACCTCCTACCCGACGGTGGAACCCCGACCGTCCCCCGACGGCGGGGGGTATCACGGGGCCGAAAGGCCCTGCGATTAGGGCTTTCGCTGCACTGACACCGAAGGCCGCGACGCCGACACTGGCAGACATGTGTGCTTTCGCGCACTCGCCGAAGCCACGATCGCGGTGCCCGTCGGTTCCTCCCCTACATGGTGGCCGGCGGGTTCCTCGCGTGGCGGCTGCGGGGGACCTGGCCGCATCTGCCCCTCGCCGGCGGGGCGTGACATTGCCATGTTCCACCTCGACTGCCGGCCACGACGTTCCGACTCAGCGCATTGGAGTTCCGGCGTTCGGTGCGTGTGCGCGCCTGCATCAGCGGGGTGTGTGCGGCCGCTGTCCGGAAGATGTGATCAACGATGTTCGAACAGTTCACCGACCGAGCACGGCGGGTGGTTGTCCTGGCGCAGGAAGAGGCCAGGATGCTCAACCACAACTACATCGGCACGGAGCACCTCCTGCTCGGCCTCGTCGACGAGGGTGAGGGCGTGGCCACCCAGGCCCTGGAGAGCCTGGGCATCTCGCCGGAGGGCGTGCGCCTGCAGGTCGAGGAGACCGTCGGCCACGGTTCGAGTACGCCCAGCGGGCACATCCCGTTCACGCCGCGGGCCAAGAAGGTCCTGGAGTTGTCGCTTCGCGAAGCGCTGCAGCTCGGTCACAACTACATCGGGACCGAGCACATCCTGCTCGGTCTGATCCGCGAGGGTGACGGGCTCGCGGCGCAGGTGCTGACCAGGTTGGGTGCCGATCTGAATGCGATACGCCAGCGAGTGATCCGGCTGCTGTCGGGACATCAAGACACGGGGGCGGCATATGAAGACAAGGGGCCGGCCACGGCCGGCGCTGGCCCAAGTGAGGTGGTCAGGTCGACAAGCCTGGTGCTGGACCAGTTCGGGCGCAATCTCACGCAGGCTGCCCGGGAGGGCAAGCTGGACCCGGTCATCGGGCGTGAGAAGGAGATCGAGCGGGTGATGCAGGTGCTCTCCCGCC
>JAOPWA010000225.1 GCA_025965915.1 Dactylosporangium sp.
GGTAAGACCGGCACCCGTGCCGGCACCGCGCGGCGAAGCGGTAATCCACCCGGACGCCGCGTGTTCCACGCGCAGCGTGGAGGGAATCTCCGTCCTTTAGGGCGGAGAGAACGTCAATGACGACCGATCGTCCCGCTTGCCCCCCCGCGGCGCCAATCGTTGGCGGTCTCGATCTGGTCTTTCCTCGTGACGGTCAGGTAGATGACGACACCCAGGATCGCGAGAAGGAAAATCGCGCTGGTGACTACCGTGCCAAGACCAAGGCCGCCCGCGTCCGGGTCTTGTGAGAGATAATCGCCAGTAGATGCACCGAGAGGACGAGTCAAGATGTACGCGATCCAGAAGGCTAGGATCGCATCGAGATTGAAGACGCGGTGGGCGAGGTACACCAGCCCGATGAGCGCGCCGAACATGAGCGCTGACTTCCAGTAACCCAGCTTGAAACTCTCTGCTGTAAGGTCACCCGCCGCAGTGCCCAAGGCGAAGGTGAAAAGGACGGCGAGCCAGTAGAACGCTTCCCGCTTGGTCGTGACGATGGTGTGGATCGACAGCGTCTTTTCGCTTGCGTACCAGGCCACGAAGGTAGCCACCAAAGCCAGGGAGAAGACTATGGTCGTCGTCTCCAGGCTCACCCCGAAGTTGTCCACGAGGTTATCGGTGACCAGAGTGCCGACAACACTGATCAGAACGACCGCGAGCCAATAGACCGATGGCACGTATCGCTTGAGCCTGAACTGGAAGAACAGTGCGATGGCCAGGAGGCCGGTCATCACGACGGTCGTGCCGGTCAAGCCCAACTTGAGGTTCGTGTTGAGAAAGTCCGCCGCAGTCTCACCGACGGTGGTTGCCAATATCTTGATGATCCAGAAATAGATGGTAACTTCTGGAACCTTGTTCAACATCGTCTTCGCGATGTTCGCCTGGGTTGGCGTCCGAGTGCTCATCGTGCACCTTCCTTGAATTGTGCGACGAGCGCGGGCACACCACGGCGACCGACCACGAGCAACCTCCCCGAACGGCGAGACAAGGCGGGCGCAAGGCCCGCAGGCCTGAACAGGGTCCTGACCGGGCGAGTCCGACACCGCGCGCTGTCACCACGTCACGCTGTGGCACTCGTGTCCGCCGCCCCCGTTCAACAAGAACCCTACAGGCTGTAGGGGAACGATGCGAGATGTCGGGATCGTATGCACTTCGGGCGGCGCCGCTGGCGATTCATCGCTACCGGAAGTGGCCGGAGCGATTGAGACTTGCCCCAGGGCGCGCGGGTGCCGGCGGCGGCGAGCAGGCCAACCGTTGCGAGCCGGTGTTTCGGGCACGGCCACAAGCAGAACGCGAGCCGGCACGTGCCTGCCTGACAGAACCGGTCCGCGGCCGGCTGGTGATCGACCCAGACCTGATAGCTCAGGCGCCAGAGCAGCGGGTCGACACCCCGAGGTGGCTCCTTCGGAGGGTTCGCCCGGTCGAACTCCACGCGGGTCACGACGGGTACCGCCCGACCAGCAGATACGCCGCCCAGATGGTCACCGAGCAGGGGTACCGGGTGAGGTGTCCCCAGAGATCAAGGCACCCGGTACAGAAGCCGAGCCTGTCGCGTACATGCATCGCGGTGGTGCGCAATGCGGCGTTCACGGCCGCGTCGTCACTCACCACGGACCCCCGTTCGTGCGCCACTGCGGAGCGGGCGGCCGCATAACGGTGGCGGCGCTCCAGTGCGGGTCGTTAGTGGGCGGCAGAAGGACATCGGCCGGCCCGGTGAAACGATCGGGGCACGGCCAGCGCAGTCCACACGTGCACCAGCGTCGGAAGCGACGCCAGACCGGGCGGTGTTCCGGGGCATACGAAATGGGCTTCCGCTTTCGCTTCATCTCGAATCACCTGCCGCTTGTCGGTAGTGGCACCCGCGCCGCGCGACCATGGCAGCGACGCGGGCACCACGCTTGCGGCAGCTTCATGCGCCGCTGCGGCTTGATGCAATGAATCGCGGCGAGATTTGCGTAAAAATATTGACGCCGTCGCATGCGATGCACTAGCTCTGTCTCAAATGGACCGCTCACTGCGGCCATACTGAGACAGGGGGGTCTCAAGTGATCGAAGGTGGATCATCCGTTCCCCGGCGTCAGCTCGGCCGATACCTGAAAAAGGCGCGCGAGGAAGCGGGGGTGGCGCTGGAGGCCGCCGCGAACGAACTGGAGTGGTCGCGGGCGCGCATGTATCGCATCGAAGGTGGCCAGACGTCCGTGCGAAGCCACGACGTCGTCGCGATGTGTGCGCTCTACGGCGTGGCGAAGGAGATGACCGAGGTACTCGTCAGCCTCGCCAAGGAGTCGAAGGCGAAGGGGTGGTGGCATGCCTATGGCGATGTCGTGCCCGCCTGGTTCGAGCTCTACGTCGGGCTGGAAGCCGCCGCGAGCCGGCTGCGGCAGTACGAGTCGAGTCTGATCCCCGGCCTGCTTCAGACGCCGGAGTACGCGACGGCCGTCTACCGCACGCGGCCTGGCACCACCGATGCCGAGGTCACCCAGGCGGTTGCGCTGCGCCTGGAGCGCCAGCGGCTCCTCGCCCGGCGGCGACCGAAGGCGCCGGAGTTGGAGGTCATCGTTGACGAGGCGGTCCTGCGCCGACCGATCGCCGACATCGAGGGGATGCAGAAGCAGCTAGCGCATGTGGTGAATGCCTCCCAGAAGCCGGGGGTCAGCGTCCGGGTGCTGCCCTCAGACGTTGGGCCGCACCGGGCGTCGGCCGCCGGATCGTTCGTCATCCTGGACTTTCCAAGCGTGGGAACCCGCCAACCTGAGCCGACCACCGTCTACAGCGAGAACCTGACCGGCGCCCTCTACCTCGATAAACCGGGTGAGGTGGCCACGTACGCTGATGCCTGGGAGACGCTCGTCGCGCTGGCTCTGGGCGCGCGGGAGTCGGAAGACCTGGTGGCAACGATCATCAAGGAGAGCGTGGATGCCTGACCTGACCGGCGCCGCGTGGCGTAAGAGCACCCGCAGCTCGAACCAGGGCAACTGCGTCGAGGTTGCCGACAACCGGCCCGGCGTCGTCTATGTACGCGACAGCAAGGACCCCGACGGCCCGGTGCTGTCGTTTGAGTCCGACGCGTGGCGGGCCTTCATCGAGGACATCAAGAGCCTCTGACGGAGAACTGAGAGAGGCCCTCCGGCGCGAACGGGGGCCTCTTGCTATAGGGGAAATGCCCGGGTTGCGTTGCAGATCCTGGCGCTTATCTCGTCACTGCCAGGGCGGCACGGACGGCCAGGCGAAGCTGCATGTCTTGAGACCGAATCGCCTGGCTTCGGCAACGAAGGTCCCTTCCGTGGTGGTGAACAGGCCGAGGTTCATGTTGTAGCCGGCAACGTTGGCTGCCTTGAGGTCATCGGCTGTCGCGGCCCAGAACGCGTTCGCCGCAACGAAGTCGTACTGCATCTTGCGGGCGTCCGTCGCGGCGGGGACGTCGACGTACTCGACCGACGCGAGGCTGACGAGGCTCCAGTCCGTCGCCATCTGGCGCCGCAAGGTGAGGATGCTCATCATCCAGTCGTAGCTGAGGTTGGTCGGTGTCGCCTGGTGGCCCTTGCTGGCCGCGCGGTTGCATGCGGCGTCGGCCGCGCTGATGTACTGCTGCCGGTACGTGCCCGCGTACTTCTGAAGTACCTCGCTCGCGGTCGGGGCGAACCGGTGCCTCAGGTCGGCCCAGGTGCCGATACCGAAGCAGAAGGAAGCCAGCGCGATGAGCGCGGTGACATTCTGCAGGGTCCGGGCTGTATCGCCGGTCGCCTTCTTGTTGGCTTTACGGGTATCGCTCGACGTTTCCTCGGCCGCCATACCCATCATGGTCGTCGATCGCGTCTACCTGGTGACGACGAGTCCCGGTGCAAGGTGCCGTCCGTCCCGCCCAGAGGCAAGCCTAGGCAGCTACCGATCGGTCAACACCTCAGGCTCCGATTGACTGGCTAGCCGGACGCATCGCGGATGGCGATGCCTCGCCGGAGAAGTCGCCGGGGAGATGGTCAACTTGCCGACTTCAGTCCTCAATGGAAGGGTCCGTGAGGTAGCGGGCCATGGGCATCCTTGCCCCGTCCGTCGGGTCGCCTGGTTCCTTGGTGGGGTCGCGTTGTAGCGGTTCCGGGTCGCTGGCCGACGGTGGTGCGCTAATCAACAACCTTTTACGCGCTGAATCTTGCCCAGGGGGCGGGATTTTCATTGGTGGGGGAAATTCGTGACAGCGATTCGTTTGGTGCGGACACGTAATGTGCGCCGGTGGTCTGTGGGGGCGCTGGCGGTGGGGACCACCGCGGCAATGATGATCGTGGTCGGGGTCGTCGGGATGCAGTCGGCGTCGGCGGCGATCGTGCCCACGGTGGGATTGGGGACGGCCACGTCCTTCGCGCTGTTGGCGGGCACGCAGATCACCGACACCGGCTCTTCGACGGTCTCTGGGGACGTGGGTGTCAGCCCAGGCGTGGGGGTTCTCTCGATCACCGGCCTCCCGGGATCGCAGCCGACCAACGGCGCCAGACACGTCGCTGACGGCGTCGCGGCGCAGGCCCAAGCCGATCTGATTACCGCGTATAACGATGCGGCGGGGCGGACCCCGGCCACCTCGGTGGGGGCCGCCATCGGCGCCGGCGGCCCGGGCCAAACCCTAGGCCCGGGGGTGTACAACGCGAGCTCCGCGCTGCTTCTGACCGGCACGGTCAACCTGGACGCGCAGAATAATCCCAACGCGGTGTTCATCTTCCAGGTGGGATCCCAACTGACCACCGCGACGAACAGCACGGTCAACCTGATCAACGGGGCCTCGGCGTGCAACGTGTTCTGGCAGGTGGGTAGCACGGCGGCCCTGGGCAGCAACACCACCTTCGTCGGCACCATCATGGCGTTGACCTCGGCGACGCTTGGGAACGCAGTGACCGTGAACGGACGGGTACTGGTCCGAAACGCCGAGCTCACCCTGATCAATGACACCATCACACGACCTACCTGCGCCGCCTTCCCGCCCGGCACACCACCGACAATCTCCAAAGCTTTCGGGGCCGCGACCATCCCCGCCAACGGGACGACGTCACTGAGTTTCACCCTCACCAACCCCAGCTCAGACACGCTGACTGGCCTTAGCTTCACCGACACGCTGCCTACGGGGCTGGTGGTCGCCACTCCTAGCAGCCTGAGCAGTTCCTGCGGTGGCACGACCACCGCAGCCGCCGGTTCCGGCAGCATCGGCCTGTCCGGCGGTACCCTGCCCGCAGGCGGGACTTGCACGATATCGCTCAACGTCACCGCTACAACCAGCGGAACGAAGAACAATACGACCAGCCCTCTCACCTCGACCGAACGCGCCCCGAGTTCCCCCGCCTCGGCAAGCATCACGGTCGGTCCCGGTCCCGGTCCCGGTCCCGGTGCCGGTGCCGGTGCCGGTGCTGCCGGTGGTCCTGGTCGCGGTCGTTCCGGCAGTGGCGAGGAGGAGGTCATCCCCAAGGGCGGTGCGGAAACGGGCGCGGGAGGAGCGGCCCAGTCCGGTGACAGCGTTCTGACGTCCGTCGGTGTCGTCGCCCCGGACGCAGCGATGAGCCAAGCCACCCGGCGTCGGCGGGGACTGCCCGCCGGGCACGGGCCGGGCGACAGTGGCCTACGCGGGGATGAATGAGCTGGACTGCCGCGCCTGGGGACACCAGGCGCGGCGGTCCAAGCGCTGGAGGGTAGCGGCCGTCGTCCTGCTGCTCATCGCCGCGGGGTCCCTCGAAGTAGGCCTGCGCGGAGACCAGAACTCGCTGGCCAGTCAGGCGGCGCCATCTGCGCCCGGCGGGACCGCAGCCGCACCGTCCGGGGTGGCGAGTCTGGAGGTGGCCCGCTCGGCGCCGGTCGCGCTGCGCATCCCGGCCATTGGTGTGGCGGTGTCGGTGTCCGGACTCGGGCTCAATCCCGACGGCACGGTCCAGGTGCCCACCAACTTTGAAGAGGCGGGGTGGTTTCAGCTGGGACCGTCTCCCGGCCAGGTGGGTTCGGCGGTCATCCTGGGCCACGTTGACTCCTACGTCGGCCCGGCGGTGTTCTTCCGGCTGCGGTCCTTGCGGGCGGGCGACCGGGTCGAGGTGAGTCTGGCTGACGGTTTGGTCGCCCATTTCGTGGTCAGCAGCGTGGAGACGTACCTGAAGAAGGAGTTCCCAGCCCGCCAGGTGTATGGATCGCATGGCAACAGCGCGCTGCAACTCGTCACCTGTGGGGGGAAATTCGACACCCGCGCCCGCAGCTATCTGTCCAACGTCGTCGTCTACACCTCTTTTGTCGCAACCACCCCGGCGGCTGCTTCGGCGGCTGCCGGGGTGGGTCCGGCCGGCCAGAACTAGGCGTCTCCCCCGAGACTGCGGGGGAGACGGCCCGGTCGGGCCGGCCGAGCGCATTGTCCACACCTGCGAAATGCAGTTCGACGACAAGCGCATCTCGGTTTCGCTGGCAACGCTGGAGTTCAGGTCCGAGGGTGCGGGCACCCAGCGTCAATCAAGAAGCGGACGCCTCTTCCTCCCGCTTCTCCTGGATCAGGCGGCGACTGGCCACCAGCGTTCCGCCCACAGCCGGACTAGGTCCACCACGCGCGCCTTGCCTGCGGCGACCACGGTCACCGGTACGAGAAACCCTTCCGTGAAGAGCTCGCTGTGCCCGAGCAGCAAGGTGATCAGGCCGCGCGATTGGTGGCCTACGCATCGGGCAAATAAGGAGGCATCACACCGGCGAGAAGGGGATCGATCCATGGCCGAGGATCAGTACGGCAAGCAGGACCCGCGGCGGCAGTACCGGCAGCCCGAGGAGCAGGAGGGGGCCGAGATCGAGCACCCGGGTACGACCGGGGAGATGCCCCAGCGCCCGGACCACGGTGAGGAGAGCTACCGCGGCTGCGGGCGGCTGGAGGACCGGAAGGCCGTCATAACGGGTGGCGACTCGGGCATCGGTCGGGCTGTCGCGCTCGCGTTCGCCAGGGAAGGCGCCGACGTGCTCATCTCCTACCTGCCGGACGAGGAGGAAGACGCCCGGGAGACGGTACGGCTGGTACGCGACGCCGGCCGCACCGCGGTCACGGTGCCCGGCGACATCCGCGAGGAGGCGCAGTGCCAGCAGATCGTCGAGCGCGCGGTGACGGAGTTCGGGCGGATCGACATCCTGGTCAACAACGCGGCCTACCAGATGGCCCAGCCGGGCGGCATCGCCGAGATAACCACCGAGCAGTTCGACCGGGTCCTCAAGACCAACCTGTACGCGATGTTCTGGCTGTGCAAGGCCGCCATTCCGCATATGCGGGCCGGAGCGGCGATCATCAACACCTCGTCGATCCAGGCATTCAAGCCCTCGGGGATGCTGCTCGACTACGCCACCACCAAGGGCGCCATCGTCAACTTCACCATGGGCCTGGCCGCGGACCTTCTGGACAAGGGCATCCGGGTCAATTCGGTCGCGCCCGGTCCGGTCTGGACTCCGCTGATCCCCGCCACGATGCCGGAGGAGAAGGTCGAGTCCTTCGGCAAGGAGGAGTCCCCGATGCGCCGCGCCGCGCCGCGCAGCCCGCCGAACTCGCCCCCGCGTACGTGTTCCTGGCTTCCCAGGAGTCGAGCTACGTCACCGGCGAGGTGATCCGGGTCACTGGCGGCAACCGCTGACCGGGAATCACAGCAGCTAACCGGATAGGGGGAGCCGTGGCGGTCGGTCCAGTCACTCAGATCCACATCAGCGTGAAGAACATCTACAGCTCGATCGGGTTCTACCGGGACATCCTCGGCGTGCCGTTCCTGTTCAAGGTGCCGGAGCAGCCGGTGGCCTTCTTCCAGAGCGGGGCCGTCCGGCTCTGCCTCGGCAAGCCGGAGTCACCTGAGCAGGCGACCAAGGTCACTCTGTACTTCAGCGTCGACGACATCGACGTGGAGTACGCCCGGCTCGCCAAGATCGGCGTGGATTTCCTCAAGGAGCCGCACATGGTGCGCCGTTCGGGGCTGCAAGAGATCTGGATGGCGTTCCTGCGCGACCCCGACGGGCACCACCTGGGACTGATGGAAGAGCGGGCGATCACAGGTTGACCCGCCCCGCCCGTGGGTACCCGATGGTCATGAACCCAGAAGACGAGCCGGCGCGCACCGCCGAGAAGCAGGACCAGATAGACCGCGACCATCAGGAACTCGGGCGTAATCCCCTGGAGAAGACCGACACCTCCCGGGAGGCGCCGGCATCGGGCGCGGGCAGCGAGCCCCCGGACTGAAGGCGCCTGCCGGGCAGCCAATCTTGTCGGTCGGGGGAGCTAGGCTGGACGACATCACCCCCCACCCTTGCCGGGTTGCGGGGTTTCTCGTCGTGCTTTCTCGTCTTCTCGCCCAAGGACTGTCATGAAGCTGTCCGGCCTGCTCCGCGCCGCCCTGGCCGATCCCGCGCTCACTCGCGCCCGTGATCTGGCCCGGGCCGGACACGTCGATATCCCCGTAGAGGTCACCGCACCCGCGGCGCTGCGCCCGTTCGTGGTCGCCGCGGCGGCGGCCGAGGGTGACGTCGGAGGTGGGCGGCCAGTCCTCGCCGTCACCGCGACCAGCCGAGAGGCCGAAGACCTCGCCGAGGCCCTGAGCTGCCTGCTGCCCGCCGGCCAGATCGCTGTCTACCCCTCGTGGGAGACGCTGCCGCACGAGCGGCTCTCCCCGCGCTCCGACACCGTCGGCCGGCGCCTCGCCGTGCTGCGGCGGCTGGCCCACCCCGACGCCTCAGATCCAGCGCGAGGGCCGGTGCGCGTTGTCGTCGCGCCTGTCCGCAGCGTGCTTCAGCCGCAGCTCAAGGGCCTCGGCGACCTCGAGCCGGTCGAGCTGACGCCACACAGCAACGCCGACCTCGACGACGTCGTGCGGCGGCTGGCCGACATCGCGTACGCGCGGGTCGACCTGGTCACCAAGAGGGGCGAGTTCGCCGTGCGCGGCGGCATCCTCGACGTCTTCCCGCCCACCGAGGAGCACCCCTTGCGGGTGGAGTTCTGGGGCGACGAGGTCGAGGAGATCCGTACGTTCGCGGTCGCCGACCAGCGCACGCTGGCCACGGCCGACCGACTGTGGGCGCCGCCCTGCCGGGAGCTGCTGCTGACCCCGCCGGTCCGGGAACGGGCCAGGGCCCTCGCGCTCGACCACCCGGAGCTGGCCGAGATTCTCGACAAGTTGGCCGAGGGCATCCCGGTGGAGGGGATGGAGTCCCTGGGGCCGGCGCTGCTGGACGGCAGCGACTCGATGGAGTTGCTGCTGCACGCCATGCCGTCCGGCACCCATGTGGTGTTGTGCGACCCGGAGCGCATCCGCACCCGGGCGCACGACCTCGTGCGCACGAGTGAAGAGTTCCTGCAGGCGAGCTGGGCCGCCGCTGCCGTGGGTGGCCGCGCGCCGATCGACGTGGGCGCCGCGGCGTTCCACACCCTCGCCGACGTGCGGGCGACGGCTGCCGCGCTTGGGCAGGCCTGGTGGTCGGTCTCCCCGTTCGGGGTCGACGAGCCCGCCAGGCCTGCGGAGCCGCGGCCCTGGGAGGAGGGCGAAGACCGGGTCGACGTCGCCGACGACGCCGCCAAGCTCACCGTCGAGGCCC
Organism: Dactylosporangium sp.; assembly: GCA_025965915.1. Lineage (GTDB taxonomy): Bacteria > Actinomycetota > Actinomycetes > Mycobacteriales > Micromonosporaceae > Planosporangium. The sequence continues at coordinate 9,598 of JAOPWA010000225.1, forward strand.
AGCCGGCGCCGCTCTATCACGGCGAGACCGACCGGGTCGTCGACGACCTGAAGCGATGGACCGCCGACGGCTGGCGGGTTGCGCTCGTCTTCGAGGGATCCGGACCGGCCCAGCGGGCGGTCGAGGTGCTGCGCGACGGCGGCCTCGGCGTGACGCTCACCGACAGGATCGAGGCCGAGCCGGCCACCGGGCTCGTCACCGTGACCACCGGTTCGCTGGGCAACGGCTTCCTCGACGAGACGGGGCGCCTGGTCGTCGTCACGGGTGCCGACATCTCCGGCGGCCGGGGCGCGTCCACAAAGGACATGCGCAGGATGCCCAGCCGCCGGCGCAACCAGATCGACCCTCTCGAACTGCGCACCGGCGACTACGTCGTGCACGAGCAGCACGGCATCGGCCGGTACGTGGAGATGGTCCAGCGCACCGTCAACGGCGCCCAGCGCGAATACCTGGTCATCGAGTACGCGCCGAGCAAGAAGAACCAGCCCGGCGACCGGCTGTACGCGCCCACCGACCAGCTCGACCAGCTGTCCCGGTACGTCGGCGGCGAGGCGCCCTCCCTGCACAAGATGGGCGGCGCCGACTGGCAGAAGTCGAAGGCCCGCGCCCGCAAGGCCGTCCGCGAGATCGCCGCGCAGCTCATCCAGCTCTACGCCGCCCGGCAGAACTCCAAGGGCCACGCGTTCGGCCCGGACTCGCCGTGGCAGCGCGAGCTGGAGGACGCCTTCCCCTACACCGAGACCCCCGATCAGCTCTCCGCCATCGACGAGGTCAAGGGCGACATGGAGAAGCCGGTCCCGATGGACCGGCTGATCTGCGGCGACGTCGGATACGGCAAGACCGAGATCGCCGTACGCGCGGCGTTCAAGGCCGTACAGGACGGCAAGCAGGTCGCCATCCTCGTGCCGACCACCCTGCTGGCGCAGCAGCACCACAACACGTTCTCCGAGCGGATGGCCCAGTTCCCGGTCGACATCCGGCAGCTGTCGCGCTTCGTCACGCCCAAGGAGGCGCAGGAGACGCTCGACAGGATGATCGACGGTACGGCCGACATCGTCATCGGCACCCACCGGCTGCTGCAGGCCTCCGCCCGGTTCAAGAACCTGGGTCTGATCATCGTCGACGAGGAGCAGCGCTTCGGCGTGGAGCACAAGGAGCACCTCAAGGCGCTTCGGGCGTCGGTCGACGTGCTGGCCATGTCGGCCACGCCGATCCCGCGGACCCTGGAGATGGCGATCACCGGCATCCGGGAGATGTCGACGATCGCCACCCCGCCGGAGGAGCGCCACCCGGTGCTGACCTATGTCGGGGCGTACGACGACAAGCAGATCGCCGCGTCGATCCACCGCGAGCTGCTACGCGACGGCCAGGTGTTCTACCTGCACAACCGGGTCGAGTCGATCGATCGGGCCGCGCGCCGGCTGCGTGAGATCGTCCCCGAGGCGCGGGTGGCGGTCGCGCACGGCCAGATGGGCGAAGAGGCCCTCGAGAAGATCATGGTGGGCTTCTGGGAGAAGGAGTTCGACGTCCTCGTCTCCACCACGATCGTGGAGAGTGGCATCGACATCCCCAACGCCAACACCCTGATCGTGGAGCGGGCCGACCTGCTCGGCCTGTCCCAGCTGCACCAGATCCGGGGCCGGGTCGGCCGGGGTCGGGAGCGGGCGTACGCCTACTTCCTGTACCCGCCCGAGAAGCCGCTGACCGAGCACGCCCACGAGCGGCTCGCGACGATCGCCCAGCACACCGAGCTCGGCGCGGGCATGTACGTGGCGATGAAGGATCTCGAGATCCGGGGCGCCGGCAACCTGCTCGGCGGCGAGCAGTCCGGCCACATCGAAGGGGTCGGCTTCGACCTGTACGTGCGGATGGTCGGCGAGGCGGTGCAGGCGTTCAAGGGCGAGCGTCCCGAAGAGGAGACCGACGTCAAGGTCGACCTGCCGGTCGACGCGCACCTGCCGCACGACTACATCGGGGTGGAGCGGCTGCGCCTGGAGATGTACCGCAAGCTGGCGGGCGTGCGGGACGCCAGCACGCTGAACGAGATCGTCGCCGAGATGCGTGACCGGTACGGCGAACCGCCGGCCCAGGTCGCCAACCTGATCGAGGTGGCCCGGTTCCGGCTGCTGGTCCGCGCCTACGGGCTGAGCGAGGTGTCGATGCAGGGCAAGCACGTCCGGTTCGGGCCGCTGAGCCTGCCCGACTCCAAGCAGTTGCGGCTCAAGCGGTTCTACCCCGATGCCGTGTACAAGTCGGCCGCCGACACGGTGTCGCTGCCCAGGCCCATGACGAAGCGGGTCGGCGGTGAGCCGCTGCGCGACACGGCTCTGCTCGACTGGGCCGCTGAGCTGCTCAAGACCCTGCTCGGCGAGCCGGCGCTGGTCGCCGCACCGGCCTCGGTCTGATGAGCGCGGAAGGTATTCCGCGCTGGGGCACGGACGATGTTCCGCGATCCTGCGCCGGTGCCGGGGTGCGAGCTGAGTCCTACGGACAACGTGAGAGAGTGTGGACCATGCAGCGTGCTCGTCGTCTGGCGCTTCTCGCCGTGCTGGCCCTTGTGGGAACCTTCGCGCTCACCGGTTGCCGTTCGCAGCCGGGCGCGGCCATTTACCTTGGCTCGACCACATACAGCCAGAAGTACGTCGACGGGCTGGCCGACCAGCTCCAGAAGGCGTCCAACCTCGCCCGGGGTGATGTCCGTCAGAGCATCGCCCAGTGGCTCGTGATGCGCGATCTTGGCAAGCGGATGGTGGCCGACAACCACTGGCCGGCGCCGCAGGTCGACGAGCAGTCGGTTACCACCCAGATCCAGGACGGCTTGCGGGCCGGCGGTCAAGGCGACACCAAGGGGACCAGCGTCGAGTCGTTCCGGCCGCTGATTCAGGTGTTCGCCCAGTACCAGGCGTACCGGGGAGTCGTACAGCAGCACATCACGCTGGAGCGCGCGAGCGAGGCCGACTATGCCGACCTGTACCAGCGGGCCAAGGCGGCCGGGCAGGTGCCGCCGGGCATGGATGTGGCGACCTACGCCCAGAGCCTCGGCGCCCAGAACGAGCAGGCGTTCCAGGCCACTCTGGGACTGCGCAAGCTCTACGTCGAGGCCATCAAGAAGGCCGACCTGTTGGTCAATCCCAAGTACGGACTGACCGAACTGGTCCTGCTGAGCGACCAGCAGAACCACCCGATGGTCGTGGCCCCCATCAAGGCCGGCCAGTCAGCCGTGGTCCCGGCGCCCGCCGAGACGACGCAGAGCCAGAGCCCGAGTAACGGCTGACGGTCGCCATGGCGGGCCGGATCGTCCTGCTGGTTACCTCGCCCCGGCTGCCGGCGGGGTTGCTGACCGCCGAGGCGTGGGACGTCGTGCGCACCCTGCCGGTCCTGGCGGGCGCGGAGAGCGAGCAGACCGACGCGCTGCGGGCGGCGGGTGTCCCCGTGCGCATCGTGGCGCCGACGGCCGACGAGGTGCTGGCCGCCGCCACTCCCGACGTGGTGTGGCTGGCCGGGCCGGCCGGTGACCAGGACCTCGCTCGTGAGCTGGGGATGCGGCTGGCGCGCGCGCCGGGGTTGGCCGATATGGAGCTGATGTACGGATCGTGGGATCCGCAGGGTGCCCGCGTGCTCGATGCCGTCGCCGTGATGGACCGCCTGCTGTCACCCGGCGGCGACCCGTGGAAGCGGGCCCAGACCCATTCCAGCCTCGCCCCGTACCTGCTGGAAGAGGCGTACGAGGCGTATGACGCGATCCTCGCCGGTGAACCCGCCCACGTCCGCGAGGAGTTGGGCGACGTCCTGTTGCAGGTCATTCTGCACGCCAGGCTCGGCGAGGACGCCGACGAGCCGTTCACGATCGACGACGTCGCCGGCGACCTGGTCGACAAGCTGATCCGCCGCAACCCGCACGTCTTCGCCGACACGACCGTTCACAGCATCGACGAGATCACCGAGAACTGGGAGCGCATCAAGAAGGCCGAGAAGGCGCGCGGTTCGGCGATGGACGGCATCGCGCTCGCCCAGCCGGCCCTGTCGCTCGCGGCCAAGGTGCTCGGCCGGGCCGAACGGGCGGGCGTCGAGGTCCCGCCCGGCGTTGCCGTTCCGCCCGGCGTTGCCGTTCCGCCCGGCGCCGCCGTCCCGCCCGGTGATGAGTCCGAGGGATCGGCCCCGCCGGCCGCCGAAGGCGAGGCGGCTCTCAGCGCGGAACTGCTCGCGCTCGTCGCGCGCGCCCGGGCTCAAGGGCTCGACGCGGAAGGCGTGCTCCGCAAGGCCGTACTCGGCTACGCCGACGCTGTCCGCCGCGCCGAGGCCGAGCGGTCCGATGACC
>JAOPWA010000233.1 GCA_025965915.1 Dactylosporangium sp.
GTTGACTCCTCGGCACGGAAGATCGTCGAGACGGTGACGCGTACCGGGGCGCAGGTTGCGGGCCCGGTGCCACTGCCGACTGAGATCAACCGCTACTGCGTGATCCGCTCGCCGCACAAGTACAAGGACTCGCGCGAGCACTTCGAGATGCGCACGCACAAGCGTCTGATCGACATCATCGACCCGACCCCCAAAACGGTCGACTCGCTCATGCGGCTCGACCTGCCGGCTGGCGTCGACATCGAGATCAAGCTGTAGGGACCGGACTAATGGACAGGGAAGTCAAGGGGATTCTGGGCGCCAAGCTCGGCATGACCCAGGTCTGGGACAACAACCGCGTTGTCCCTGTGACCGTGGTTCAAGCCGGCCCGTGCGTCGTGACCCAGGTGCGCACCGCGGACAAGGACGGGTACCCCGCCGTCCAGCTCGCGTACGGCGCGATCGACCCGCGGAAGGTCAACAAGCCGAAGACCGGCCACTACGCCAAGTCCGGTGTGGCGCCGCGACGGCACATCGTTGAGCTGCGGACGACCGACGCCAGCGATTACGGGCTGGGCGACGAGGTGACGGTCGAGGCGTTCGCGCCCGGCCAGCTCATCGACGTGACCGGCCGGACCAAGGGCAAGGGCTTCGCGGGTGTCATGAAGCGTCACGGCTTCCACGGCCTGCGCGCCTCGCACGGTGTCGAGCGCAAGCACCGCTCGCCCGGCTCGATCGGCGCCTGCGCCACGCCGGGCCGCGTCTTCAAGGGCGTGCGCATGGCTGGTCGCATGGGTGGCGTTCGCTACACCGTGCAGAACCTGACGGTGCAGGCGATCGACCTGGACAACAACGTGATCCTGGTCCGCGGCGCGGTCCCGGGCCCCGCGGGCGCCCTGGTGCTACTGCGCACGGCGGCGAAGGGTCTGCAGAAGAAGGGCGGTGCGAAATGACGACGGTTGACGTGATCGGCGTCGACGGCAGCGCCGCCGGCTCGGTCGAGCTGCCTTCGGCGATCTTCGACGCGCAGGCCAACATCGCGCTGATGCACCAGGTTGTGGTTGCTCAGCTCGCGGCCGCGCGCCAGGGTACGCACAAGGTGAAGACGCGCGGCGAGGTCTCCGGCGGCGGTAAGAAGCCGTACAAGCAGAAGGGCACCGGTCGCGCCCGTCAGGGCTCCATCCGGGCCCCGCAGTTCGCCGGCGGTGGCGTCGTGCACGGTCCCGTGCCGCGCGACTACAGCCAGCGGACCCCGAAGAAGATGAAGGCAGCCGCGCTGCGCGGCGCGCTTTCGGATCGGGCGCGCGACGGTCGGGTATCGGTCGTGTCGACGTTCGTCGAGGGCGACGCCCCGAAGACCAAGGACGCGCTGAGGGTGCTGCACTCGGTCGCAGAGACCGGGAAGGTGCTGGTCGTGCTCGGTCGCGCCGACGAGGCCAACTGGCTGAGCCTGCGTAACGTGCCGACGGTGCACCTGCTCGCCGCCGACCAGCTCAACACGTACGACGTGCTGGTCGCCGATCAGGTGGTCTTCACGGCGGCCGCGCTGGACGAGTTCCTCACCGTGGCGGGCAAGAAGGAGGCCGAGCAGTGAGCACGATCGCTGACCCGCGGGATGTAGTCATCGCGCCGGTGGTCTCCGAGAAGAGCTACGGCGAGCTCAACCGCAACTGGTACACGTTCCTGGTACACCCGGACGCCAACAAGACCGAGATCAAGATCGCGATTCAGCAGATCTTCAACGTCCGCGTCCTGAACGTGAACACGCTCAACCGCGAGGGCAAGCGCAAGCGGACCAAGACCGGTTGGGGTAAGCGCAAGGACACGAAGCGGGCGATGGTCAAGCTCGCCGACGGTGACCGGATCGACGCCTTCGGCGGACCGGTCAGCTGAGGGGTTATAGACAATGGCTATCCGCAAGTACAAGCCCACGACCCCTGGTCGTCGTGGCTCCAGTGTTTCCGACTTCGCCGAGGTCACTCGGTCGACGCCGGAGAAGTCGCTGCTGCGTCCGCTGCCGAACAAGGGTGGTCGTAACGCACAGGGCAAGATCACCACTCGTCATCAGGGCGGCGGCCACAAGCGGCAGTACCGCCTGATCGACTTCAAGCGGGTCGACAAGGACGGCGTGCCGGCGAAGGTCGCGCACATCGAGTACGACCCGAACCGCACCGCGCGGATCGCGCTGCTGCACTACCTCGACGGCGAGAAGCGCTACATCATCGCGCCGCAGGGGTTGAGCCAGGGCGACCGGGTCGAGTCCGGTCCGGGTGCCGACATCAAGCCCGGTAACAACCTGCCGCTGCGCAACATCCCGGTGGGTACCACGATCCACGCGGTGGAGCTGCGTCCGGGCGGCGGGGCCAAGCTGGCCCGCTCGGCCGGCGTCGGCATCCAGCTGTTGGGCCGCGAGGCCGATTACGCGACGCTGCGCATGCCGTCGGGTGAGATCCGCCGTGTCTCGGTGTTCTGCCGGGCCTCGGTGGGCGAGATCGGCAACGCCGACCAGTCGAACATCAACTGGGGTAAGGCCGGCCGGATGCGGTGGAAGGGCAAGCGCCCGACTGTCCGTGGTGTCGCCATGAACCCGGTCGACCACCCGCACGGCGGTGGCGAGGGCAAGACCTCCGGTGGTCGCCACCCGGTGAACCCCCAGGGTAAGCCCGAGGGCCGCACGCGCCGCAAGGGCCAGCCGAGCGACCGCCTCATTGTCCGCCGGCGCTATGCCACTCGGAAGCGCGGCTAAGGAGCTATAGAAGATGCCTCGCAGCCTGAAGAAAGGGCCGTTCGTCGACGACCACCTGGTCAAGAAGGTGGAAGCGCAGAACGCCAAGAATTCCAAGAACGTGATCAAGACGTGGTCGCGCCGCTCGACGATCATCCCCGACATGCTCGGTCACACGATCGCCGTGCACGACGGACGCAAGCACGTACCCGTGTTCGTGACGGAGGCGATGGTCGGGCACAAGCTCGGCGAGTTCGCCCTTACCCGCACGTTCAAGGGCCACGAGAAGGACGACCGAAAGAGCCGCCGCCGCTAGGCGGGCTAAGGGAACTGAGGGGACAGCGATGCCAACCAAGGCAGCTCCGGTGCTTCCGGGCGCCCGAGCCGTTGCGCGGTACGTACGCGTATCGCCGATGAAGGCGCGCCGCATGGTCAACCTCGTCCGCGGCCTGCCCGCGAAGGAGGCTCTGACGGTGCTGCAGTTCGCGCCGCACGCGGCTAGCGAACCGGTGTACAAGGTGCTCGCGAGCGCGATCGCCAACGCCGAGAACAACGAGCGGCTGGACCCCGACTCGCTGCTCGTGAGCGAGGCGTACGTCGACGAGGGCCCGACGCTGAAGCGGTTCCGGCCGCGGGCGCAGGGCCGGGCGTACCGGATCCGCAAGCGGACGTGCCACATCACGGTCACGGTCGAGAGCGTGCCGCCGGCGCAGAACCGGCGCGGTCCGGCCAAGGCCACCGCGGCGAAGGCGGCGCCGGCCAAGGCCACCGCGGCCAAGGCGACCAAGAAGGCAGAGCCGACGAACGCGGCGGCCGAGGAGGAGACCGAGTAATGGGTCAGAAAGTTCACCCGCACGGGTTCCGGCTCGGCATCAGCACGGACTGGAAGTCCCGCTGGTACGCGGACAAGCTCTACAAGGACTACATCGCGGAGGATGTCAAGATCCGCCGGATGATGTCCAAGGGTCTGGAGCGAGCCGGAATCGCCAAGGTCGACATCGAGCGCACCCGGGACCGGGTCCGTGTGGACATCCACACCGCCCGCCCCGGCATCGTCATCGGCCGCAAGGGCGCCGAGGCCGACCGCATCCGCGGCGAGCTGGAGAAGCTCACCGGCAAGCAGGTGCAGCTGAACATCATCGAGGTGAAGAGCCCCGAGTCGGACGCTCAGCTGGTGTCGCAGGGCGTCGCCGAGCAGCTGTCCAGCCGGGTCAGCTTCCGCCGGGCGATGCGTAAGGCCATGCAGTCGGCGATGAAGAACCCGCTGGTACGCGGTATCCGGGTGCAGGTCTCGGGTCGCCTCGGCGGCGCCGAGATGAGCCGGACCGAGTTCTACCGCGAGGGTCGGGTTCCGCTGCACACGCTGCGGGCCAACATCGAGTACGGCTTCTTCGAGGCCCGTACCAACTTCGGCCGGATCGGCGTGAAGGTTTGGATCTACAAGGGTGACGCCGTGCCGGGCCGTGAGGCTCCGGTCGAGGCGGGTCCGCCCCGGGGTGGTCGTCGCGAGCGTGCCGACCGGCCCGAGCGGCCGCGTCGTGGGCGTTCCGGCTCGTCCGGGACGACCGCCGGTGGCACCGAGGCGGGCCGCGCGGCGGCCGCGGAGCTGGCCGGCGAGCCGACGCCCGCCGCTGAGCCCGTGGCGGTCGAGACCGCGGCACCCGCTCCGGCGCAGACGCAGCAGGAGGGCTGAGAAATGCTGATGCCGCGTAAGCCCCCAGGGGGCTTCCGTAAGCCGCACCACCCGGACCGGCACGGTCCGGCCAAGGGCGGCACCCGTGTCGTCTTCGGTGAGTTCGGCATTCAGGCGCTCGAGCCGTCCTACATCACGAACCGCCAGATCGAAGCGGCGCGTATCGCGATGACC
>JAOPWA010000253.1 GCA_025965915.1 Dactylosporangium sp.
GGCGGCGCGCAATGACGGCAACAGGCGGGGGTCGGGTTCGCCGGCGGACAGGTCGAGCGCGGCGGCCGGGGCAGGCAGGCGGCGAGCCTGCCGCGGTTGCAGCGGCGGCCGGTCGCGGACTCTGGTCCCGGCCCGGCCGGCGGTCTCGATGACGCCGCGCTCGCGCAGCATCCGGTAGGCCGCCGCGACCGTCGCGGGACTCAGGCCGAGCGTCGCGGCGAGGCCGCGCACCGGTGGCAGCGCAGCCCCGGCGACGAGCCCAGCACCGCGCACCCCGGCCTCGATGCTGCCCGAGATCTCCGCCGCGGTCGATCCGGTGATCTGATACTGTACTGACACAGTTTCGCTATTGTACTAGAACATTGGACGGCACGCAATGTACCCCGCCACTCCCCGCACGACGCCTCGGCGCCACAGCGACCGGTTGACCTACGACGCCGACGTCGTGCACGCGATTCTCGACGAGGCCTACGTCTGCGACCTCGGCTTCGTCGTCGACGGCGAGCCCCGCCTGCTGCCCACCATGCACGTACGCGTCGACGACACGCTCTACCTGCACGGCTCGACGGGCAGCCGGCCACTACTGGCCGCGCGCCAGGCGACCGGCCTGTCCGTGTCCGTCGCGGTGACCCTGCTCGACGGTCTGGTGCTGGCCCGTTCGCAGTTCAACCACTCGGCCAACTACCGGTCGGTGGTAGCACACGGCGTCGCCCGACTGGTCGACGACGAGGCCGACAAGCGGCGCGTACTGGACGCGCTCGTGGACAAGATCGGCGCTGGCCGGACCGCCGACAGCCGGCCGCCGACGGCCAGGGAGTTGGCCCAGACAGCGGTGCTCGCACTACCCCTGCGGGAAGTGTCGGCGAAGGTACGTTCCGGCGGCGTGATCGACGAGCCGGAGGACTACGCGCTGCCGTACTGGGCCGGGGTGGTGCCGCTGCGCCTGACGCCCGGCGCCCCGCAGCCCGACGCGGGCGTGACCGCGCCGGTCCCGTCCTATCTGCGGACGGCCCGCTCCGAATGGCTGGAGCCGGTCACCCTACGTGGCAAGCACGTCACGCTCGAACCGCTCGAGAAGTCGCATGTGGACGGTCTGTTCGCGGCCACCGCCGACGACGAGGTATGGAGCTGGCTGACGCACTACCGCCCGGCTGACCGCGACGACATGGCCGCGATCGTCACCGCCGCGCTGGAGGCGTCGCACGCCGGCACCCGGGTGCCGTGGGTGCAGCGGGACGCCGAGACCGGGCAGATCATCGGCACGACCTCCTTCTACGCGATAGACCCCGGCAACCGGTCGGTGGCGATCGGGCATACGTTCATCGGGCGGCCGTGGTGGCGAACCGGCGTCAATACCGAGTCCAAGCTGCTGCTGTTGGGCCGGGCGTTCGACGACCTGGGTGCGGAACGCGTCGAGTGGCACACCGACATCCGAAACGAGCGCTCCCAACGGGCGATCGAGCGGCTCGGCGCGAGCCGGGAAGGCATCCTGCGCAGGCACCGGCAGCGCCCGGACGGTTCGTGGCGCGACACCGTGCTGTACTCGATGACCGTCGACGAGTGGCAGGCCGCCCGCGCCCGACTCACCGGCCGGCTCACCGAGCCCGGACGCTAGCGCTCACCGGCCATCTGCCTGAAGAAGTCCTCGTCCGGCCCCTGCCCGAACGCCTCCAGGCCCAGGCCGGGCCGGTCGGCTCGGGCACTGAGCGGGAACATCTCACTCAGTCGGGGGAAGCGACGAGCCACCTCGGCGGCGTCCTCGAAGTCCCAGCGTTCGCCCGTGGGCTCGGGAGACAACTGGCTGTCGTGGCCCCGCGCCTCGATCGCCTCCTCGAAGCCCTCGTCCTCGCCGGTCACCAACGCGTACGCCCTACCCGCGACGTAGTCCAGCGACTCCCACTCCGGCCACTCGTCCTCCGACCAGTTGTCCACCCCGAGGCTGGCGAGGCGGCGGACCTGCGCCACGTCGGCCAGGACATCGGGGTCGGCGACCGCCCGCTCGAACGCGTCACGTCCGAGCCCCACCAACCATGCCTGGAAGTACCAGAAGCCGTCGACCGAGCACAGTCCGTCACAAAGCTGGTACGCGGCACCCCACATCTGCCAACTGTCGGCCCACCTGTGAAGCCGGTCGAGCCATACCTGAAAGTCCACCATTTCGGCCGGTGGAAGCTGGCTGAGCTGTGTCGTGAGCCACTCCAGCCGTTCGTCCGGATCGGCGGTGTGGCGCCAGGAGCCCTCGATGAGGTGCCAGAACGAGTCCATCTCCATGGCAGGGAACCCTGACATACGAAGATGACGGGCCGTACGGCGGCCGGCTTAGTGATCGTTTAGCTGATCACTTCAGTGCTCGTTGGTGCGGTTTCCGCCGCGCTGCCGGCTCTGGACACCATCGGTGCTGTCCTCGACAGGCCTGGTCGGACCCGGCAGCGTCACGCCGGGGGCGCCGCCGCGCCGGGTCAGCCCACCCTCGGTCTGCTGCAGCCGCGACTCGAGCTCGGTCAGCCGGGTGTGGAACTCGACCAGCCACGCCTCGGTCTCGGTACGGATCGTGTCGTTGACGTTCCAGGCGAAGGTCCGTACGAAGTCGATCAACCGGACCGCGTCGGTGCGGTCGGGTTCCCGGGCGGCCATCGCGACCATCTCCTTGGCCCACGCCGCCTGGTACTCGACCAACTGGGTACGCAGGGACGTCGCCGTGGCCATGTAGCGCTGCCAGGACGACGAGTACCCGAAGAACCTGTCGTATGCGACACAGCCGGCCGCGAGCGCGAGGAGCAGGAAGCCCCAGTTGCCGACGAGGGGCCGGCCGGCGCTGAGCGCGGCGACCGGAACAGCGGCACCGGCCGCGGTCAGGACAAGAGCCAGGGTGCGCAAGACCCGGGCCCAGCGCGACTTGCGGCGCTTTTCGGTCATGTACCAGGCGATGGCCTCGGAGGCCAGCCGCTCCCCCCACGCGTACAACTCGTCGAGGCTGTGCCGAATCTCGGTGCGCGACCAGGTCAGCGTGGGGAATTCGGTGAGCTCGAGATCACCGCCGCCAGGGCGCGGTCTCAGTAGCTCACGTCGCGGTTCGGCCGGCTGGGACTGGTCGGATTGGGTCGAGATTTCCGTCACACTGCGGACTGTAAGCCACGCCGGAGGCGGTTGCCCGTTTGCTGGTCAAGTCCGCCTACCCGTCGGTACCGCGCCCGTGGACGGCGTTCGATCGTTACCGGCTCCGGCAAGCTGCGCTCTACCGCAACCGGGCCTTCCGCTGGCCGCGCAACCACGGGCGAATCGTCATACCACCGGGGCAGGATGGGTCCATGACCGTGCTGGATAGGTTCGGGACGGCAACCCGGGCCTGGTTCGAGACCGCCTTCGCCGCGCCCACCTCTGCCCAGGCGGGCGCGTGGGAGGCCATATCGGCGGGCCGGCACGCTCTGGTCGTCGCGCCCACCGGCTCCGGCAAGACCCTAGCCGCGTTCCTGTGGTCACTCGACCGGTTGGCCGAGGCCCCGCCGGCCGATCCCGCCCGCCGGTGCCGGGTGCTCTACGTCAGCCCGCTCAAGGCGCTCGCGGTCGACGTCGAGCGCAACCTGCGGGCTCCGCTGACGGGCATCCGCCAGGCGGCGTCCCGGCTCGGGCTCCAGCCGCCCGACCTCACCGTCGGCATGCGCACCGGTGACACCCCGGCCGATGAGCGGCGCGCGTTCAGCCGCCGCCCCCCCGACATCCTCATCACCACCCCCGAGTCGCTGTTTCTGCTGCTCACCTCGGCTGCCCGGGAGGCGCTGCGCGGGGTCGAGACGGTGATCGTCGACGAGGTACACGCAGTGTGTTCGACCAAGCGGGGCGCACACCTGGCGCTGTCACTGGAGCGGCTCGACGCGCTACTGGAGCGCCCGGCGCAGCGGATCGGACTGTCGGCCACGGTCCGCCCTGTCGAGGAGACCGCCCGCTTCCTCGGCGGCACCGCCGCCGTGGAGGTCGTCCAGCCGCGCGCGGCCAAAACCATCGAGGTGAGCGTCCAGGTCCCGGTGGCGGACATGACCAGGCTCGACGAGGTGATCGACGACACCGATCCGGACGGGCCGCGACGGATGTCGATCTGGCCGGCGGTGGAGGAGCGCGTCCTCGACCTCGTCCAGTCGCACCGCTCCACCATCGTGTTCACCAACTCCCGCCGCGGCGCGGAGCGGCTGTGCGCCCGCCTCAACGAACTGGCGGCGCAGCGGCACGGCGAACCGGTGGCGCTCCTGCCGCCCGCTCGGATGCCGGCGGAGGTCATGGCGCAGTCCGGCCTCGCCACCGGCGCCCCGCCGATCGTCGCGCGGGCCCACCACGGCAGCGTCTCGCGGGAGGAGCGCCTCCAGATCGAGGAGGCGCTCAAGTCCGGGCAGCTGCCCGCCGTCGTGGCCACGTCGAGCTTGGAGCTGGGCATCGACATGGGCTCGGTCGACCTGGTGGTGCAGATCGAGTCGCCACCGAGTGTCGCCGCCGGGCTGCAGCGCATTGGCCGTGCGGGCCATCAGGTGGGCGCGGTGTCTCGAGGCGTCGTCTTCCCCAAGCACCGCGGCGACCTGGTGTCCTGCGCCGTGGTCGGCGAGCGCATGACCGACGGGGCCATTGAGGAGCTGCGCTACCCGCGCAACCCGCTCGATGTCCTCGCCCAGCAGGTCGTCGCGATGGTGGCGATGGATCCGTGGTCGGTGCCGGAACTGGCCGCGATGGTGCGCCGGGCCGCGCCGTTCGCCGAGCTGCCGGAGTCGGCGTTCACCGGCGTGCTCGACATGCTCTCGGGGCGGTACCCCTCGACCGCCTTTGCCGAACTGCGCCCCCGCCTGGTCTGGGATCGCGCCGCCGACCTGCTCACCGGTCGCCCGGGAGCGCAACGGTTGGCCGTGACCAGCGGCGGCACGATCCCCGACCGAGGGATGTTCGGGGTGTTCCTCGCCGGGGCGGAGTCCGGTAAACGGGTGGGCGAGCTCGACGAGGAGATGGTCTACGAGTCGCGCGTCGGCGACGTCTTCCTGCTCGGCTCCACCTCCTGGCGCATTGAGGACATCACCCCCGACCGGGTCCTCGTCTCACCCGCCCCCGGAGCCCCGGCCCGGATGCCGTTCTGGAAGGGCGACTCGCCGGGCCGCCCGGTGGAGCTGGGCCGGGCGATCGGCGCCCGGCTGCGGGAGCTGACCCGGCTGGGAGACGAGGTGGCCAAGCCCCGCCTGCGTGACGGCGGGCTCGACGAGTGGGCCGCCGACAACCTGCTGGCCTACCTGGGTGAGCAGCGCGAGGCCACCCGGCAGGTGCCGGACGACCGCACCGTGGTCGTCGAACGGTTCCGCGACGAGCTGGGCGACTGGCGACTGGCCGTCCACTGTGTCCTCGGGGCCCGGGTCAACGCACCGTGGGCGCTCGCGATCGGGCGGCGCCTCGCTGAACGCTACGGCGTCGACGGGCAGGTGCTGCCCAGCGACGACGGCATCGTGGTGCGCCTACCTGACATCGTCGACGAGCCACCGGGCGCCGACCTGGTGGCGTTCGACCCGGACGAGATCGCGCAGATCGTCGAGGAGACCGTGGGCACCTCGGCGATGTTCGCCGCGCGGTTCCGCGAGTGCGCCGCCAGAGCGCTACTGCTGCCCCGGCGCGACCCGCGCCGTCGCCAGCCGCTGTGGCAGCAGCGGCAGCGCTCGGCGCAACTGCTCGACGTCGCGCGAGAGTATGCGGACTTCCCGATCACGCTCGAAGCGGCCCGGGAGTGCCTGCAGGACGTCTTCGACGTACCGGGCCTGGTCGAGGTGATGCGCCAGCTCGGCTCCCGCAAGGTCCGCATGGTCGAGGTGGAGACGCCCCGCCCGTCGCCGTTCGCGCGGTCGCTGCTGTTCGGGTACGTCGGTGCGTTCCTCTACGAGGGCGACGCGCCCCTCGCGGAGCGGCGGGCGGCCGCCCTCGCGCTGGACACCACGCTGCTGGGAGAGCTGCTCGGCCGGGTCGAACTGCGCGACCTCCTCGACGCGGGCGTCGTCGTCGAGACCGGGCGCAGGCTCCAGTGGCTCGATGCCGTTCGGGTGCCGCGCGACGCCGAAGACGCCGCCGAGATGCTGCGCATCCTGGGCGATCTATCTACGGTGGAGGCTTCCGAGCGTGGGGCGGGCCTCGACTGGCTGACCGAGCTGGAGGCCGCTCGCCGCGCGATCCGGGTACGCGTCGCCGGCGAGGAGCGTTGGCTCGCCGTCGAGGATGCCGGACGGGTACGCGACGCGCTCGGCGTCGCCCTGCCTGTCGGGCTGCCGCTGGCCTACCTCGAACCCGTCGCCGACCCCCTCGGTGACCTGGTCGCGCGATACGCGCGAACCCATGGTCCGTTCACGGCGTCGGCCTGCGCGGCGCGGTTCGGGCTGGGCGTGTTCGTGGTGGACCAGGCGCTCAAGCGACTGTCCGCCGCGGGGCGGGTGGTCGCCGGGGAGTTCTCTCCCGCCGGGGCCGGTTCGGAGTGGTGCGACGCGGAGGTGCTGCGCCTGCTGCGCCGCCGTTCCCTCGCGGCGCTACGCCGCGAGATCGAGCCGGTGCCGCCGCGGGCGCTCGCCCGTTTCCTGCCCCGGTGGCAACACATCGGCGGGAACTCCCGGGGCATCGAGGCCGTCGCCGCCGCGATCGAGCAGTTGCAGGGCGTCGCGGTCCCGGCGTCCGCGCTGGAACGGCTGGTGCTGCCCGCGAGGGTGCGCGACTACTCCCCGGCCTACCTCGACGAGCTGTGCGCGGCCGGCGAGGTGGTGTGGGCCGGCGCCGGCTCGATACCGGGCGGTGACGGTTGGGTCAGCCTCGCGTTCGCTGACACCGCGCCGCTGCTGCTCGCACCGCCGGACCCGGACGCCGCCACATCTCCGCTCCATGAGGCCGTCCTCGACGCGCTCGACGGCGGCCAGGCGCTGTTCTTCCGGTCCCTCGCCGAGCGCGTCGACGGTGTGTCCGACGACGACCTGCTCGCCGCGGTCTGGGACCTGGTGTGGGCCGGGCAGCTCGCCAATGACACCCTCACCCCGCTGCGGGCCCGCCTGGCCGGCGGCGGGGCGCACCGGTCCCGGCCGGCGGCGCCCCGCTCCCGATACCGACGGCCGGGCCGGCCGTCCCTGTCCTCGCTCGCCGTCCTGCGGTCCGGTCCGCCGACAGCAGCGGGCCGCTGGTACCGGTTGCCTGAGCGTGACGCCGACCCGACCAGGCGAGCCGCAGCAGCCGCGGATGCGCTACTGGAGCGGCACGGCGTGGTAACCCGCGGCGCGGTGGCCGGAGAAGGCGTACCCGGCGGGTTCGCCGGCGTCTACCCGGTGCTCGCCGCGTTGGAGGAGCGCGGCGCGGCGCGGCGCGGATACTTCGTCGAAGGGCTGGGGGCGGCACAGTTCGCCCTACCGGGAGCGGTGGACCGGCTGCGTTCCTTCGGTGAGGGCGCCGAGTCCGACACGCTGGTGCTGGCCGCGACCGACCCGGCGAACCCGTACGGGGCGGCGCTGCCGTGGCCGGAACGGGTCGTCGACGCCGGCGACGGCGAGAGCGCCGGCCACCGCCCGGGGCGCAAGGCGGGTGCGCTGACGGTCCTCGTCGATGGGGAGCTGGCGCTGTACGTGGAGCGCGGCGGGCGTACCCTGCGGTCCTTTGTAGACGGCTCGGACGCGCTGGCCGCCGCCGCGTTGGGCCTGGCCGCGGCGGTCCACGCGGGAGCGCTC
>JAOPWA010000274.1 GCA_025965915.1 Dactylosporangium sp.
CGCCGGAGCCGGAGCCGCAGGTGGAGACGGCGATCGACGCCGGCGTACTCAAGCGGATCGGCGAGGCGCACGCCAACCTGCCGGGCGGAGTCACGCCACACAAGCGGGTCGCGCAACTGCTGGAGCGGCGGGCCAAGATGGCCGTCGAGGGCGACATCGACTGGGGCTTCGGCGAGATCATCGCGTTCGGCTCGCTGCTCGCACAGGGCGTCACCGTGCGGCTGTCGGGTCAGGACTCCAAGCGGGGCACCTTCGTGCAGCGGCACGCGGCGGTCGTCGACGCGGTGACCGGGCGGGATTACTTCCCGATCTCACAGGTGGCCGACCAGTCCGCTCGACTGTTCGTCTACGACTCGCTGCTCAGCGAGTTCGCGGCGATGGGCTTCGAGTACGGGTACTCGGTGGAGAACCCGGACGCGCTGGTGATGTGGGAGGCGCAGTTCGGCGACTTCGCCAACGGCGCGCAGTCGATCGTGGACGAGTTCGTCTCCTCCGGCGAGGTCAAGTGGGGCCAGCGCAGTGCGGTGACCCTGCTGCTGCCGCACTCACACGAGGGCCAGGGCCCCGACCACACCTCCGGTCGTCTGGAGCGCTACCTGCAACTGTGTGCCGAGGACAACATGCGGGTCGCGGTGCCGACCACGCCGGCCAATCACTTCCACCTGCTGCGCCGCCAAGCGCTGTCGCCGAAGAAGAAGCCGCTGGTCGTGTTCACCCCGAAGTCGCTGCTGCGGCACCGGCTCTGCGTGTCATCGGTGGAGGAGTTCACGACGGGTACGTTCCAGCCCGTGATCCCGGACGCCGGCATCAGCGACAACGTCGGGGTGAAGCGGGTGCTCTTCTGCTCCGGCAAGGTCTTCTACGACCTGGTGCAGGCTCGGGCCGACCGGGGCATCACCGACACGGCGATCGTGCGGATCGAGCAGCTGTACCCGCTGCCGGTCGACGAGGTCCGCGCGGCCATCGCCAGCTACCCGAACGCGGATGACTTCGCTTGGATCCAGGAGGAGCCGGCCAACCAGGGCGCCTGGACGTTCATCGCGCTCAACCTGTTGGAGCACCTGGAGGGCGTTCGCCTGCGGCGGATCTCCCGCCCCTCGGCGGCGGCCCCCGCCGTGGGTTCGACCAAGATGCACGACGCCGAGCAGGCGGCGCTGATCGAGGCGGCCCTGCCGCGCCCGTAATCTTCAGTTTCTGGACGATCTTGGACACTTGGCGGGCGGATGGGCCGGCCAGGTGTCCAAGATCGCGTGGGAGGGGAATCATGTACTTCACCGACCGGGGAATCGAGGAGCTGGCCGAGCGCCGGGGTGACGAGAGCGTCACGATCGACTGGCTGGCCGAGCGACTGCGCGACTTCGTCGACCTCAATCCCGAGTTCGAGACGCCCGTCGAGCGCCTCGCCACCTGGCTGGCCCGCCTCGACGACGAAGGCGACGACGAGTAGTGGCACGCGCCGTCGGCAGCGGCCCCGGCGAGTTGACCCCGGACGGCTGCGCCGTCGACTTCTACGCGCTCCTGCCGGCCGGCAAGGAGCCTTCGATCGTCCATGGATGCGGGTACGCGCGGTGATCGAGTACCACGTCGACGACCGGGTGTGGACACACGCGTTCAGCGCCCACCGCATCGGCGATGCGGAACTGGCCGCCGATCTCGAGGCCGCCGGGCTGCGGTTCGACCGGTGGCTCCTGGAAGACCGCACCTGGTTCACCGCCCGCGCCGCCTGAGCCCTCCCCGCCGCGCACCGCTCGCCCAGGCTGGCGACACCTGCTTAGAGTCGACGGGTGCACCGCCGACCGCTGCTGCGTGGACTGCTCGCGCTTACTCTCGCCGTACCCCTCGCTGGTTGTGTGGCATCACCGGACGGGCACCGGGCCGAGGCCGGGACGCCGACGCACGGCTCGACCGTAGCCCCGGCGTCCGAGGGCCCTGCGGCTTCCGCGCCGCCGCAACTGCCACCGCTGCCCAGCCGCCCGTCCCCGACGAAACCCCTCGCCGTCGGCGTCCGGGAACTCAACCTCTCACGCGGTCCCGACCGGCCACTGCCGACGACCGTCTGGTACCCGGCCGGGGGCGCGGCGGGTGACGGTACGAGGTCTGGCGCGACCCCGGCGATCGGCCGGTTTCCGCTGGTGATCCTGAGTCACGGCCTTACCGGCCTGCCACAGGCTCTCGCGCCCATCGGCATCCGGTGGGCGGCCGCGGGGTTCATCGTGGCCGCCCCGGCGTACCCGCACACCAAGCACGACGCCCCGCACTTCGACATCAGCGACGTGGTGAACCAGCCGGCCGACGCCTCGTACGTGATCAACGAGGTGCTGGCGCTCGACGGTGACGCCGGCGACCCGTTCGCGGGCCACGTCGACACGGCCGCCATAGCCGCCACGGGGCACTCGGCGGGCGGCTACACGACGACGGGCATGCTCTCCACGCAGCGCGACCCTCGTCTCCGGGCGGCCATCGTGATCGCCGGTGCCCTGCTGGGCGGGGCGTACACGGGACCGGCGACGCCGGTGCTGTTCGTACACGGCGACGCCGACCCGACCGTCTCCTACCGGGGCGGACGCGCCGCCTACAAGGCTGTGCCCTGGCCGAAGGCCTTTCTGACGCTGGTGGGCGGCGACCACGGCAGGTATCTGGCGACGGATGGTGTCGGCTTCGAGCAGACGATCAGGACCACGACCGACTTCCTGCGCTGGACACTCTACGGTGACACCGGCGCGAAGGGGCGGCTGAGCCGCGACGGCACCTCGGTGGCCACGTCGCGGTGGGAGTCGAGACTATGAACCGGGCAGGACGCGCGGAAGCTCAGCTGAGCGCCAGGTAGGCGACCAGGGCGACGAGCGCGAGGGCGACGACCACGCCGATGACGAGGGGCATGCGGGACGACCCGGCGGTTTCCGGTGGTGCCTGCGCGAACGCCTTGAACTGCCCGGTGTTACCGCTGGGGTCGACGTGATCGTTTGACATGCACGCACCCTAGCGAACCGACCAACGAGACGGTGTCCCGTTGGCTGTCGGATAACGGCAGGCCACAGGGCACTCCGGACCCGCCATCCATCGATCACTTGGAATGGTCGAGGACCACCTTGCCGAAGACGTCACCCGACGCGAGCCGCTCGAACGCCCCACGTACGTCGCTGAAGCCGTGGACCGAGTCGACGATCGGGCGGACACCACGCTCGGCGCACAGTCGCAGCAGTTGGCCCAACTCTTCGGGCGTACCCATCATCGAGCCGAGGATCTCCAGCTCGCCGGCGAAGACCCGTCGCAGGTTGACCGCCGGCAGGTGCCCCGAGGTGGCTCCGGAGACGACGATGCGGCCACCCTGCTTGGCGCACTTCATCGAGTGGTCGAACGTCGCCTCGCCGACGGTCTCGATCACCACGTCGACCCGCTCCGGCAGGCGGGCGCCGCTCTCCAGTGCCGTGGCGCCCAGCGCCGCCACCCGGTCGCGCTTGTCCGCGTCGCGGCTCGTCGCGTACACCCGCGCACCGAGGGCTACGCCCAGAACCACCGCGGCTGTCGCGACGCCACCGCCAGCGCCCTGCACGAGGACAGCGCCGTCTTCGGGCAGGCGCCCGCGGGAGGTCAACATCCGGTACGCGGTGAGCCACGCCGTCGGCAGGCAGGCAGCCTCGGCGAAGGACAGCTCGTCCGGCTTGGGCACGAGGTTGCCCGCCGGCACCGCCACCCGCTCGGCGAGCGTGCCCGGGTAGAGCTCCGACAGGATGGTCTGCTTGCCGCCTGCCTCGCGGATCACCGGGTAGATGACGACCTCGTTGCCGTCCGCGTCGACGCCGGCCGCGTCACAGCCGAGGATCATCGGCAGCTGGTCTTCCCGCAGCCCGATGCCGCGCAGTGACCACAGGTCATGGTGGTTGAGCGCGCTGGCCCTGACGTCAACGGTCACCCAGCCCTCGTGCCCCGGCTCGGGCTGCTCCCCCACGGTCAACGCGGCAAGCGGGTCCTCGGAGTTGAACGCGGAGGCATAGGCGGCTCGCATGCTCGCGACGCTAGCAGACCCATGATCGGCACAACACGTCGTGTTGTGCCGATCATGGGTCCCGGGTCAGCGGATGACGCCGTCGCGGACCGCGGCCTCGGCGACAGCCGCGGACACGGCGGGAGCGACCCGCGGGTCGAGCGGGCTCGGGACGATCGCGTCCCGGCGCAACTCGTTGGCGACGACCGACGCGATGGCGTCCGCCGCGGCGATCTTCATGCCGTCCGTGATGCGGGTCGCCCCGGCGTCGAGCGCTCCGCGGAACACGCCGGGGAACGCCAGGACGTTGTTGATCTGATTGGGGAAGTCGCTACGCCCCGTCGCGACGACCGCCGCGTATCTCGACGCGATGATGGGGTGCACCTCCGGCGTGGGGTTGGCCAGCGCGAAGATCGCGCCGTTGGGCGCCATGCCGGCCAGCGCCTCCTCCTCGATCGTGCCGCCGGAGACGCCGACCAGGACGTCCGCCCCGCGCAGCGCGTCCGCGATCCCGCCGCTCACGCCGTCGGCGTTGGTGAGTTCGGCCAACTCGCGCTTTGTCGGCGTGAGATCGGCCCGCCCACCGTGCACCGCTCCGCGGGAGTCGACCACGATGACCGATCCCGGCTCCACACCGCCCGCGACGAGCATCTTCGTCACCGCGACACCAGCGGCACCCGCACCGCTGACCACCACCCGCAGCCGTTCCAGCTTGCGGTCCAGCAGGGCGGCCGCGTTGCGCAGCGCGGCGAGGACGACGATCGCCGTGCCGTGCTGGTCGTCGTGGAACACGGGGATGTCCAACGCCTCGTCGAGACGCCGCTCGATCTCGAAGCACCGCGGCGCGGCGATGTCCTCCAGGTTGATCCCACCGAACGACGGCGCGAGCGCGGTCACCGTCGCGATGATCTCCTCGGTGTCCTGGGTCGCCAGGCAGATCGGGACCGCGTCGACGTTGGCGAACTGCTTGAAAAGCGCGCCCTTGCCCTCCATGACGGGTAGCGCAGCGCGCGGCCCGATGTTGCCGAGCCCGAGCACCGCCGAGCCGTCGGTGACGACGGCCACGGTGTGCCGGACCCAGGTGTACTCGTGAACCAGTGTCTCGTCGGCTGCGATCGCCTCACACACCCGCGCCACGCCGGGGGTGTACGCCAGGGAGAGGTCTTCCCGGGTTGCCAGCGGGACGGCGGAGTTGACCACCAACTTCCCGCCGCGGTGCAGGGTGAAGACGGGGTCGTGCTGATCGAAGGACACGGGGCCTCCTTGCCGCGTTGAGGAACTGAAGCGGCGCGCCGTGTCGTGCTGCGGGTCCGCACGGCGGTGGCGCGCTGATGCGCGGGGGTCTCCCTGGCCTATGACGAGCATAATGGCCAGCCCCCGGACGTCCGCGTGGACAATGTCACGGACCACTGAAACCTCATCGAACCCAGGCAGTGGCCCGGACCGCCGGTGCCCAGAAGCGACGCGCTCAAACTCACTGCCGCCGTATCAAGGACAGGCGCGGCCAGTAGCGCACGACGACCTTCCCGTCGACGTCGGCCACGCCGTAAGCCCGCGAGTCGTCGGCCACGAACTCGTTGTCGCCGATCAACCACCAGCCCGTACCTTCCGCGCGAGCTACCCGCTTGACCACCAGCAACGACGGGCGTGCCCGGAACCGCGCCACCACGACGTCTCCCGGCCGTACCCGTCTCGTCCGACGTACGAGCAGCGCGTCCCCGTCGCGGAGGGACGGCGCCATCGAGGGTCCTCGCACGAGGACCGGGTACCAGGGCAACCGCAATGCGGGCATCTCCTGTCGCTGTAAGGAGTGGGCCGGGGTAATGTCGCCCTTTAAGGATCATCGCAAACCATCCAGGAGGGTTCGATGCGTCTGCCGCGTCTACTCACTCCCCGCACCGTCGTCTCCGCCCACTGTGATCTGCCCTGCGGCATCTACGACCCCGCACAGGCACGGATCGAGGCCGAGTCGGTCAAGGCGATCAGTGAGAAGTACCAGGCCAACCAGGAC
Organism: Dactylosporangium sp.; assembly: GCA_025965915.1. GTDB lineage: Bacteria > Actinomycetota > Actinomycetes > Mycobacteriales > Micromonosporaceae > Planosporangium. Next base: position 5,997 of record JAOPWA010000274.1, read on the forward strand.
CCGGAGTTCCGTACTCGGGCGATTCTCATCAAGGAACAGCGGGCCGACCTGGTCAAGCACCACCTATGGGTGCTGTGGACGGACTACTTCAAGCCACAGCACTTCGAGAAGTACCCGCACCTGCACCAGCTGTTCAACGACGCGACCAAGCTGGCCGGTGCCAGCGGGGCCAAGGGTTCGGTCGACCCTGCTGTCGCGGACAAACTGCTCGGAAAGATCGAGGAGATTTCCAAGATCTTCTGGGAGACGAAGCAAGCCTGACACTCAGGTGATGGTTGGTGGCCCCCGAGCCCGGGTACGGGCGACGGGGGCCACCCGCTAATCTGGCCCGGTCAGGCCGGTCGCGGACCGGTCCGTACCGGGTGGTACGGCCGCGGCGGTCGACATCCCCGGGAGGTGTGATGAGCGTCGAGATCCGGCCAGTTCGCCGGACGGACGTGCCCGCGGTGGTGGCGATGGTGCACGAGCTGGCCGAGTACGAGCGTGCCCCCCAGGAATGCCACCTCACCGAGGCGCAACTGGACGCCGCTCTCTTCGGCGAGCGTCCGGCCCTGTTCGGACACGTCGCGGTGCTGGATGGCCAGCAGGTCGGCATGGCGCTGTGGTTTCTGAACTTCTCCACCTGGCGGGGCGTCCACGGGGTGTACCTCGAGGACCTGTACGTGCGACCATCCGCTCGGGGGGCCGGAGTCGGTCGAGCGCTGCTCGCCACGCTCGCGGCCGTCTGCGCGGAGCGTGGGTATGAACGCCTCGACTGGTGGGTGCTGCACTGGAATCCGGCACGGGAGTTCTACCACTCCATCGAGGCGGCGGCGATGGACGAATGGGTCCCCTACCGGTTGACCGGGCCGGCCCTGCAGACTCTCGCAGCTCAGGCACCCGCTGCCGACGCCGAGGACCTAGAGTCGTCGTTACGGGGGGATGCAGGGTGACCCAGGTCGTACCAGATCGGTCCACAACGGACCAAGCCGCTGATGTCGTACTGCTCGCCGTCCCCGCGTCCGGAGCGTGGCTCGGGGTTCTGCGCACCGCTACGGCGAGCCTGGCGTCGCGGTTGTCGTTCACCCTTGACGAGATCGAGGACCTGCGCATAGCCGTGGACGAGGCATGCGCGATCCTGCTCGCACTGGCTTCCCTCGACGCCGTCCTGTCGTGCCGGTTCACGGTGACCGAGGATGCCCTCACCGTCGATGCGACGGTGCCCACGGACAACCCGTCGTCGGTGCGGCTGCCCTCTGGTGAGTCGTTCGCCTGGCAGGTGCTCAGCGCCCTCGCGGACGACGTAGCCGCCAAGGTCGAGAACGACCTGATCTCCATCCGCCTGACCAAGCGCCGCCCCACCCAGCTCGCCTGAGGCGCGGCAGGACTCACGCCGCGGTGACCAAGATCACCTGACGCCGAGGGCCTCGCGGGTGGCGGGAGTCACGAGCAGGCCTGCCCCCAGCAGGCCGAGGAGGAACACCGGCACACCGAGCCACGCCAAGCCGCCCGAGACCATGAACCAGCCGATGGGCAGCAACATCAGCTCCAGCACGACCGCCGGCCCCCGCGCCCACGCCCGGCGCCGGGTGAGCGCCAGTGCGAGCACGCCGAGCAGGACGGCGATCAGAACGGCGAAGCTGGTGACGATCATGGCGTCCCGCCAGCTCACGAC